>JBFGBS010000499.1:0-2428 GCA_041567475.1 Arthrobacter sp. | reverse complement strand
GACATGGAGATTGCTGAATAATCTGCCGTCCACATCGGCGAAGCCAATTCGTAACGCGAGTCACATTTGGGATTCGAGTCTCACCATGTGGAACAAGGCGGCCTTTGTTACTTGCAAGTTCACATTGTTACGTTGCACACTTCAATTGTGAACAAGAACTCAACAGCATCTGCAGCCGCAGCTTGCCGGTCCAGCGCACCTGCCGCTTCCGGCATGCGCTGTTGTCGAATGTGCGCCTAACTCTCACACCCAAGAGTTCCAGGCAATCGCCCCAGCCCAGCGTCGGGCGCCCACCCCAATTCATTGCGGGGAAATAAAGCATTCGAGCCGCGATGACGGCCATTCACATTGAGGTAAGCAATCCATGTCAGTTGCATCCGGATACGTCCACATCTCCGTCCGTAACGCCAGCAAAGCCGGTCAGTCCACCCCGATCCGCCAGGGCTTCGGCAACGGCTCAGCCTTCGCGCCGGCCGGATTCCCCGCTCCGGGGGCTGCGGCACAGGGCTACAACCCGGACTCCTACGGCCAGTTGCGCGCCGTGCCGCAGGCCACCTTCACGGCACCCACTCCCGTGGTCCCGCCGGGCAATGCCGGACCCGTCCGTGCGGTAGCAGCAGACAACGTCGCCCGCGGCTTCGTCCTCTACATGGGCATCGATGAGGAAACCGCCGCCGCCGCCGGCACCTCCATTGCGAAACTGGCCCAGGAAATCCGGGCCTATGCCCAGTCGCTGGTGGCCGGAGCCGAGAGCTATGCAGCCGTTGCCGTCGCGCCGGCAGACGCGCCGGGGTCCGCCCTCGACGTCGTCCGCTCCACCTTCGGCGATCCGACCGCCGCAGCGCGGCAGCGGGCCGAATCCGCCCGCCTGCAGCAGCCGCAGGAACCGCGCCCCTCCGGAGTGCTGATCGATCTTGCCCGCCGCGAAGTCCATCTCGACGGCGAATCGCTGAACCTCACCTTCAAGGAATTCGAACTCCTGAACTACCTCGTCGAGAACGGCACCCGCACCGTGGGCCGTGACGAGTTGCTTGAAGGCCTGTGGCGCAACGCCGAAGAGGTCCCCAACGAGCGCACCATCGACGTCCACATCCGCCGTCTCCGCTCCAAGCTCGGCCGCCTCGCCAACACGGTGCGCACCGTCCGCGGCCAGGGTTACCGCTTCTACGAGCACCCCGAGGTCGTCGTCTGGGCCGCCCCGGAATACTCCATCTAGTCTCTGAGCGTCTTCCGCGGCGCCGCAGTGCCGCCAAGCGTCCGTCCCGCGTCCCCGGGGCGGGCGCTTTTGCGTCCGCGGCCCGGCCGCCAGCGCAGCACTAGGATGGATCCATGAGTGCGCACCACATCAAACGCTTGGTGATCATGCGGCACGCCAAGGCCGACTGGCCCGGCGGCGTCGCCGACCATGACCGGCCGCTCGAAGAGCGCGGCCACCGGGACGCACCGTTCGCCGGCCGCTGGCTGCTCAAACACGGCCTCGCACCGGATTTCATCCTGTGCTCCAGCGCGCTGCGCACGCGCCAGACCTGCACCTGGGTCTGCTACGAGCTGGGGGACAAGGCGCCGACGCCGAAGCTGGAGGGCGGTCTCTATGGTGCCTCCGGATTGCGGATGCTCTCCGTGGTCAACCAGGTCCCGGATACAGTCACCACCCTGATGGTGATCTCCCACATGCCCGGAGTCCAGGAACTTGCCATGCACCTGGCTTCCCGTGACTCCAACCACGACGCCTACATGGACGCGGCGACGAGGTATCCCACCAGTGCCCTGAGCATTCTTGAGACGGAAAAACCGTGGGCGGAGCTGGATGGACAGGACGCCCGGCTGACAAAGTTCAAGGTTCCCCGGGCCACGTAGCCGTTTCCGGGGGACCGCTGCGGCCGAGGTCCAACGTCCCCGCGGCCCCTGTTTCTGCGGATGATTCTGCGGTTTACTGGAGCCGTTGACGTGCGTGGTTTTGGCCCGGACCGGTCCGGGCCCTTGGTATTCGACTCTCGTAGAGGTGGATCATCGTGGATTCAGCCCAGCTTATTAGCTTAGTCATCGGCGTCGTCGTCGTTCTGGCGATCGCAGCAGTTGCAATCCTCATCAGCCGTAAACGCAAAGCCGCCGCGGATAGGACCCAGGCCGCGGAAATGCGTGAGAAGGCCAAGGCGGACGAGTTCGCCGCACGCGAGCGCCAGATCAAGGCCACCCGGGCGGAGGCCGATGCGCAACAGGCCGAATTAAAAGCCGAGCGGCTGCGGGAAGAGGCCCGCACCCGCCAGAAGGAAGCCGAAAACGATCGAACCCAGGCCCAGGAACAGCTCCGGAAGGCAGAGGAAGCCGACCCGGAATTCGCGGACGGGAGCCGGAACGGCGCTGCGGCCCGGCAGGAGCGGTCGCCACACACCGAACACGGGGAGCCGGGCGAGGACGACGTCGCGCG
>JBFGBS010000498.1:0-2436 GCA_041567475.1 Arthrobacter sp. | reverse complement strand
GGCGTGATGACTCATTCCGGCGAGGATTTTCGCTTCCTGGGTCTGCCGCCGTTCGCGCGCACGGTCGGTCGCCTGCTCCCGGAACAGCTTGACGGCAACGTCGCGTTGGAGGACTTCGTCGTGGGCTCGGTAGACGGTTGCTTCGCTGCCGCGTCCGATGAGCTCGCCGATCCGGTAGCGGCCGCCGAGCAAGTAGCCGGAGTCCATGGTAATCGTCAAGTAGTGGCCGTTTCAGTTGGGTGCAGGTTCCGCCCGGCATTGCGCCGGGCAGGGGGCAGGGCCGCCGTCATTCTCCCGGCGCCCCGGCATTCGTAAGTTTACTTATCGTAGCGCGTCAACCGCATTCTGGCTTCGCCCGGCGTCGGCTCTTTTATTTGGCGGGGTTGTGCGTGCCGATCGGCAGCAGCGACAGATCCGGGTGGTTCTTCTCGATCCGGCGCAGCGCCCAGACGTCGTTGAACAAGGCCAGGTACTCTCCGTCCGAGCGCAGCAGCACTTCGGCGCCGGGTACGGTGGCGAGCACGGGCATGGCGTCGGCGGTGGTGATCCGGGCCAGGGAATACGGCAGCCGTTCGAGCCGCATCGGGGCGCTGAAGTCGTGCGCCATGCGGTCTTCGACCACTTCGAACTGCATCGGGCCGACGGCGGCCAGCACCGGGGCCTGGTCGCCGCGGATGTCCGAGCGCAGCACCTGGATAACGCCCTCATGCTCAAGCTGTTCGATGCCGCGGCGGAACTGCTTGAAGCGGCTGGGATCCTTTGACCGCGCCACCTGGAAGTGTTCGGGGGCGAACAGCGGGATGGCCGGGAACTCGACCGGGGCGTCGAGGAAGAGGCTGTCCCCCACCCGCAGCGATGAGGCGTTCACGAGGCCCACGACGTCGCCGGGGAAGGCCTCGTCGATCACTTCCCGCTCCCGGCCGAAGACCTGCTGGGCGTACTTCGTCGCGAAGGACTTCCCGGTCCGTCCCTGGGTGACCACCATCCCGCGTTCGAAGACGCCGGAGCAGACCCGGATGAACGCGACATGGTCGCGGTGGGCTTTGTTCATGCCGGCCTGGACTTTGAAGACGAAGCCCGCGAAGGGCGCGTCGACCGGGCGGGCGTCGCCGTCGACGTCGGGCCGGGGTGCGGCGGGCGGCGCGAAGTCCACGAGGGCGTCGAGGATTTCCTTCACGCCGAAGTTCAGGGCCGCCGAGCTGAACAGGATGGGGGTGGCCTTGCCGGCGTGGAAGGACTCGACGTCGAAGGCGAGGTTGGATTCGATCACCAGGCCCGCCTCGTCAACGGCGTTGGTCCAGTCATCGCCCTGGCTGGCCGCGGCCTCCTCCGGGGTGAAGTACTCGGTGAGGGCGATGTTGGCGCCGGCGTTGTTGCGTTTGAACTGCGCAAAGCGGTCGCTGCGCAGGTCCCACACGCCACGGAAGTCGCCGGAAATCCCGACAGCCCAGGTCAGCGGCATGGGCTGGAGTCCCGTGCGCTCGGTGATCTCGTCCATCAGCGCCAGCGCATCCAGGCCCGGCCGGTCCCACTTGTTGATGACCGTGATGATCGGAAGGTTCCGCTGCTTGCAGACCTCAAAGAGCTTCATGGTCTGCGTTTCCAGGCCCTTGGCGGCATCGACGAGCATCACGGCGCAGTCCACGGCGGCCAGCACACGGTAGGTGTCTTCGGAGAAGTCCGCGTGGCCGGGGGTGTCCAGGAGATTGATCACGGTGTCCCGGTAGGCGAACTGCAGTGCGGCGGAGCTGATCGAGATGCCGCGGTCTTTTTCCATCTGCATCCAGTCGGAGACCGTTTCCTTGCGGTTGGCCTTGCCGCTGGAAGCACCGGCAGTGCCGATCACCTTGGCGTGCAGGGCGAGCGCCTCGGTCAGCGTTGATTTGCCGGCATCCGGGTGCGAAATGACCGCGAAAGTCCGACGCCGGGCCGCCTGCTTGTGAATCTCCTGGACTCGTGCGGGGCTAAGGACTTCTTGGGACACGGTGCTACTTTCGCTGCGGGCGGGAATATGGTCGCGATCCGGGGCCGCGCGTTCTGCTGGCTGGGGCCTTGCGGCCGGCGGGAATCCGGAGGGGTATCGCCCGGATTCCGGGAGGGCTCCCCCGCCGGAGTGCAAGCCATACCGCACCAGTTTATCGCAGCGCCTCACCCCCGGTCGAAGCGGCGCCGCAGGAGCGCCGCAGGCCGCCCGGAATGCCCCTCCCGGGCACCGCGCGCTGACGGCTTCGAGGGGCCGCAGCGGCGCGCCCGCATGGCCCACTTTGAGGCTTGTCCGTGCGGAAGTTGGGCTGGTTTACCTCTACTATGGACAGAGCGGGCAACCGAGTATTTTTTATCACGCTGGAAATCCTTGGAAACCGGCCTATCCGCGGGCCTTGCCTGCACCTTTGAAGGGGAACATTTATGGCTCGGAGCCCTGAAGATTCACTCAAG
>JBFGBS010000497.1:0-2443 GCA_041567475.1 Arthrobacter sp. | reverse complement strand
GTACACGGACAGCGCCGACGGCGGCACCGAACCTGCCCAGCCCGACGTCGGGCAGTGGTTCACGTCCTTCTCGCCCGGCGACACGGTACCGCCCTACGCCCACAGTTAATTTTGCCTGGCGCATTGCGGCCGGACAGGAAGGCGCGGGCTGAGCGGCGCGGGCTGAGCGGCGCGGGCTGAGCGGCGTCGGCGTCCTGGCTTGGTGCCCTGGCTCGGTGTCCTGGATTACAGAACACCGACCCTACCCATGGGTAGGGTCGGTGGGTCATCCGGCTTCCGACCCCTACAGGAGACTACTGTGCGCCTAAGAACCATCCTCGCCCCGTTGAGCATCGCCGCCCTCGCAGTGCTGGCCTCGGCCCCGGCCTTCGCCGACGCAGGCGGTTCGCCCAACGCGGGCAAATCGTCCCACGCCAGCAGCACGGCATCGCAAAGCATCAACGGCGCAGCCGTGAGCTCCCTGCCGGAGGACCGGCGCAGGCTCTCGGTCGAGGGGAAACTGGGCAGCGACGGTGTGGCCAGCGGACGCCTGTCCTTCACCCATCACAGCCCCTCAGGCCTGTCCCACTTCACGGCCCGGGTGACGTGCCTGGAATTCACCGACGGCCGGACCGAAGTCAGCGGCATCATCAGCAAGGGCGAGACGGCGGCCGGAATCGTCCTCGACGGCAAGCCGGTGGCCTTCACCATCGATACCGACGGCGCGCAGAAGTTCTCGCTCCCCCAGATCGGTCCCGGGGCCGCTGACTGCGGAGGCGGCCGGGAAGAAACCGTGCCCGTGACCCAGGCAGGCTTCCACGTCCGATAATTCATCCGGGGCAAACGTCGCGGCTCCCGCCCCGGGCGGGGCCTGCGGGTAGCATCAAGCCCATGGTCAAGCAGAGCGCAATATTCGTTGATGCCGGATTCCTGCTGGCCGTGGGCGGCACGCAGGTCGCCGGGACGTCCCTGCGGTCGGCCTTCACGGTGGACTTTGAGCGGCTCATCCGGGGAATCCTGGACCGGACCGTTGAGCATTCCGGGCTCAACGCCCTGCGGGTCTACTGGTACGACGCCTCCAAGGATGCCCTCTTCACCGACCAGCACAAGCAGATCGGGCTTCTCCCGGACGTCAAGGTCCGTCTGGGCCGCATCTCCTTCAACGGCGAGCAGAAGGGCGTGGACCTCAAGCTCGGGCTGGACCTGGTCGGGGTGGCCCGAAACCGGGCGGCATCCGTTGCGTACCTGGTCTCCGGCGACGACGACCTTGCCGAGGCCGTCGAGGAAGCACAGGACCTCGGCATGAAAGTCGTGCTGGTGGGGCTGGAAAACCCCGGGCACCGGCTCGGGGTGATGTCGGTGGCAGAGCACCTGGCCCTGCGGGTGGACAGCATCATCACGCTTCCCGCCGAGCTCGTCGAGGCGTGTTTCACCAAGTCAGTGACAGAGGCCCCGCGGCCCGTCGCGAATGCGCCGGCGCCCGCCGGAGCGCACCCAGCCGGTCCCGGGACCCACCGTGCCGGCCCCGTGCCGAAGCCGGCAGCACCACCGATGGCCAAGCCGGGCCCGCCGCGCAAGCCCTTCCATCCCGCTCCCCCGCGGCCGCACGTGGCCGAAGCCCATTTGGTCTACACCTCCGGTGGGTCCCCTGGCCACGCCACCCACGTCGAGGACAGCGCAATGGAAGTGGCCCGGGACGTCGGCGAAAGCGTTGCCGTGAGCTGGTACGGAACCGTGTTTCAAGGGGACCTGAATGATCTCCTCGCGGACCGGCCCATCCTGCCGGTGGAAATCGACAGGGTCCTGTTGAAGGACTGTGCGCAGCGGATCGGTGAGTACAAGACCGATCTCCAAGGTGTCCGCCGCACCCTGCGCGAGGCGTTCTGGCAGAAGCTGGACGAGCTGATCTAATCCGTCAGCGCAAGTGCACGGGCAGTGCACGGTAGCGTGTCCAGAACGGCAGCGGTTCAAGTTCCAGCGCGGAGCGGTCCACGGCCAGGCGCAGGTCCGGATTCCGTTGGAACAGGATGCCCAACGCCACCCGGGTCTCCAGCCGGGCCAGGTTCGCGCCGAGGCAGAAGTGCACGCCGTGCCCGAAGGCGAGGTGGTTGTTGGGGTGGCGGTCGATGTCGAAGCGATCCGGGTCCTCGAACGCCCCCGGGTCGCGGTTGGCCGCGTCCAGCAGCGGCACCACGGAGGCTCCGGCTGGAATCACGGCGCCGTGCCAGCTGACGTCGGTGACCGCGGTGACGGGCTTGGTGCCGCCGACGGGGCTGCTGTAGCGCAGGATTTCTTCCACCGCGCTGTGCCAGAGACCGTCGTCGTCGGGCGCGGCTCGGAGCCGGGCGAGCTGCTCCGGATGGTCCAGCAGGGTCACCACGGCGTTGGTGATCAGGTGATAGGTGGTCTCGTAGCCGGCGGCGACGAGAAGGAAGACCATCGCGACTAGTTCGTCGTCGTCGAG
>JBFGBS010000496.1:0-2443 GCA_041567475.1 Arthrobacter sp. | reverse complement strand
CCTCCGGCGTCCGTACCGCCTTCACGGCAGGGCAAGGGCCGCACGGATGAGATTCAGCAGGAAGCCCCGGACTTCGTCACTGCGCATGATAAAGACGAGGACACCGGCGAAACCGACCGCGGCCAGGGTGGCTATGGCGTACTCGGCGGTCGCCATGCCTGCTTCGGATGCCCGGGCTCGCACGCCGATTGGGCGCGCTCCCGGGCGCCCTGCCGGGGCGCCCGGGTAGCTGCCGTGCACGTCCGCGCTTGCGTCCCCACCCCGGTCCGCAGTCTTCGCGAGGGCAATGTCTTGCTGGGTCGACATGGTCAGTCCTTCCACTGGATTCCGGCGGAGTCACCGGCTTCTTCGACTCTCCCGGTTCAGCCCCGACCGAAACAGACCGGCGGTGGCCCAAGTGGATAACACCCCCCTGTAGCGGGGTTGTGGAGGACAGCTCGGAGGCAATGCACAGCTGCGGGATGCCCCGGACACGCCATCTCCCACCGACACCGCGGAGGGAGAGTTCGTACTGCGCGTCCACAGAGAAGTCCCCGGGCCGGCAACCATGTGGGTAGTTGCCGGCCCGGGGACCTTGCCGTTCTGCTGGTGTGCTCTTGCTTAGCGGAGGAAGTACCCCGCGAGGTCGGCGATGAATTGTGACTTGCCGGAGGACGCGTTGAGCACCGTGACCTTACCGTCGCTACCTACCCGCACGGCGACCAGGTTCGGTATGGTCTGGCCTTTCGCGAAGTTCAGGTTGGACGACTCGGGCTTCGGTGCACCTGAAGCGTAGGCGGTCGCAAACCCGTTGGACGTGGCCTCGGTCACTGTCAGGTTGAAGACAGCGGCCAGTGGTGCGCCGTTGCCGCCCGGGACCGAGAACGAAACAGTCGCCCCGGCTCCCACCGCGCTGGACTTTCGGGTGTCGAGGATGCGGTCCGGTCCAACCGACTTGAAGGTGCCCGAGGCGGTCGGGGTGCCGGGCAGGTAGTAACCGGCGATGTCGGCGATGAACTGGGCCGATCCTTCCGAGCTGTTGAAGATAGTGACTTTCCCATCGGAACCAACGGGCACGGTCACCAGGTTCGGCACTGTCTGCCCGGCGGCAAAGTTCAGGTTGGAGGCGTCGGGCTTGTTGTCTGTGGAGGCGTAGGCCGTTGCAAATCCGTTCAACTTGGCTTCAGTCACGGTCAGGTTGAAAACGACCGCGGCGACTTTGGACGGGATACCTTTTTCGCCGCCCACCTGGAAGGTCACCGAGGATTTCTTTCCAACAGCCGAAGGCCTGGTATCGAGGATCCGGGATGGCGCCACTGACTGGAAGGAACCGGGCACGCTGGCTTTGCCGTCAGTGTAGTAGCCGGTGACATCGGCGATCAGGTGCGATGTTCCCTCGGACTCGTTGTACAGTGCGACCTTTCCGTCAGACCCGACGGGTACCGTGACCAGGTTCGGTATGGTCTGGCCAGGCCCAAAGTTCAGGTTGGACGCAGTGGGCCGTGTCGTCCCGTTGGGGTAGGCGGTGATAAACCCGGGCTTCGTCGGCTGCGTAACGGTCAAATTGAATACAACGGCCGAGACCTTGTCCGGGATTCCGCTGACGCCCTGGGCTTTGAAGGTCACGGCGGATTTGGCACCTGCGCCCTTGGCAGAGGTATCGCGGGTGTCGAGGATCCGGACCGGGTCGATGGGCGTGAAGGTTCCGGATTCCCGCGGCGCGTCGACCTTGATGATGACGTCGTCGATGTAACTGGTGCCGGCTTGCCGGGGATGCTCGGCCCCCAGCTGCACGGCCGTCAGATCCTTGTATTTGATGGAGACGGTCTTGCTCGAATACACGGATTTGTCGTCGAACCAGATTTCAACCGTGGTCTTGTCTCCGTTGGGCACCACGTGCATGGCCAGACGGTGCCAGGAGTCGAGCGCGACGCCGGTGTTCAGCCGTTCGTAGGAGTACACGCCGGCCGGAGACGTGACGCGCAGCCACAGTTCCCCTTTGCCCTTGTTGGCGCGGAAGACATCCAGCACACGCGTGTTGCCGTTGAAGAACCGGAACATGGGGACGTTGTTGTCGTCGGTTCCGGCCTTGGCGACGTTGAACCAGCCGTCTGCGTAGACGTCGTTCGTCCCGGAGGGCAAGGGCGCCTGGAAGTTGGCCACCGAGCCGGCGGACGTTGTGACGTCGAGGCGTGCCGAGCATTTGCCCGTGTGCGCCTTCACATCCGAGACGCCGGCCTTTGCGTTTCCCTTGATGGTGGGGGAACTGAATCCGGAGGCGGTAATCGTCCCCTCTTCAAAGCTCGTGGCCAACACGGTCTTTCCCGGATAGCTATTGGTTGGTGTCGGTGTCGACTTTTGACAGCTTGCCGCGGCCGCCGCCGGTCCGGCGCCGACGGTCAGCCCCGCTACCACTAGAATATTCAGCGCCGCGAATGCGGCTGCTCGTTGCAGTCGAATCATT
>JBFGBS010000495.1:0-2445 GCA_041567475.1 Arthrobacter sp. | reverse complement strand
GACCTTCGCAGCCAGGTGGATGACGGCCTCCGCTCCCTCCACGGCGCGACGGACGGCGTCATCATCGGTGACGGACCCGGGGAAGTCGGCGGGGCCGTCGTCGCCCGCGGGACGGCGCTGGAAGGTGGTGACGGCGTGGCCCTGCCGGACCAGCACCCGGGCCACTTCCCCTCCGAGCAGGCCGCTCGCTCCGGTGACGAGGACCCTCACGGCGCACCCGGCCGGCCGCCGGCCAGCACCGCCGACGCCCAGCGGGCCAGTCGGGTCCGGTCAATTTTGGCGTTGTGGCGGATATCGGTTGGCTGGGAGGGGACTGAGAGCACGGCAGAGACGCTGACGCCGGCCAGCCGGGCCGCGTCCCGGACGCGGCCCGCGAGGTCCAGTGCCGCGGGGCCGGCCCGGCGCACGGGAGGTACGGTCTCGACGACGGCGACGACAGCCTGGGTCCCGGACGGCCCGACCCCGACGACGGCCGCCAGCCGGACGGCGTCGAGCTTTTCGATGGCCTGCTCCACGCCGACGGGCGTGAGGACAGCGCCCGGCGCCGTCACTACGTGTGCGAGGCGTCCCTCCACCCAGAGCCGGCCGGCGGCATCGAAGTGCCCGACGTCGCCGGTGCGGTGCCACCCGGGCGTGCGCGCGCTGTCGCGTTGGGTCTGCCAAAGCCTGTCGTAGGACTCCTTCACGTGCGGGGCGCACACGAGGATTTCGCCGGTTACTCCCGGCTCAGTGACCGGCGCGTTCCCGGGCGCTGTGCCGTCAGCGGCGAGCGGGATGAGGGCCACCCGGGCTCCGTGCACCGGATGTCCGACGCACACGCCGTTGCCGGCGCCGGCCATGGTGCCGGCGGCCGCGTCGGCTGCGGCGGTGCGGATCTGGTCGAGGCTGATGTCGGTGACGGGCAGCGCCTCGGTCATTCCGTAGGGGGTGTGCAGCGAGGCCCGGGGCAGCAGCCGCTGCACGTCGGCGAGGAGGGGTTCGGGGACGGGCGCGCCGGCGGAGAGCAGCAGCTCCACCCGGTCCAGCGCCTGGTGCCCGGCGGGGCCGAGGCCGTCCCGGGTGGCCAGGACGTTGCGCAGGGCCGCGGGGGAGGCGAACACCACCGTGGCGTTGATGGCGGCTGCGGCGTTTGCCAGGGCTTCGGCGGTCAGCGTGCGCGGAGCCGTTACGTCCATCGCGGGCGTCACCGAGACGGCGCCCAGGGCCGGTCCCAGCAGGGCGAACGGCGCGAAACCCGCCACGAGGCGCGCGCCCGGGCGGATCCCCAGTGTCCCGGCCACGGCGTCCCGCATCGCGGCCAGCCGGCGGTGCGTATAGAGGACACCCTTCGCGGGGCCGGTGGATCCCGAGGTGAAGAGCACCGCAGCCGGGGCGTCCGCCTCCGGTGCAGGCAACGGCGCCGCTGTGGCCGGCTGCTTGCCCCGGCGGGCGAGCGCGGAAAGTGAAGTCTCGACCGCGAGGAGCCGGCGGCGGAACGGCGGAAGGTCCCGGACGCTGATGCGCCGTCCCGGCCAGCCGAGCACGGAGGCGGCGGCCAGGGCCTTGTCGATCCCGATGAGGAAATCCGGGGTGGCGCCCTTGACGGCGCGGCTCAGGCCGCGGGTGCCCAGGCCGGCGTCAGCCACCACCACCACGGCTCCCAGCCGCAGGCAGGCGTAGAGGACCACAGTCAGATCCACGCCCGGCGGAACCATCAGGCTGACCCGGTTGCCCGGCCGGACGCCGGTTTTTTGCAGTCCCGCGGCAACGGCGGCAACGTTGTGTTCGAGGTCCCGCCAGGTCAGCGAGCGCGACACCGTGCCGTCCTCGTCCATTTCCGCGACGGCGGTGTCGGAGCCCGCGGGGCCTGCCGCGAGTTCGGTGAGCGGCGCCCACAGGGGCGGGACCTGGGTGTTCGTCCCCGAAGCTGGGAAAGCGGGCGTGGGGGAGTCCGGCGTCGGGGGAGCAGCCGCGCCGGAAGCTGCCCCGGCATCCGCGGGTCCCCTGTCCTGGCCGAGATCCTCAAGCCATGCGAAGACGGGGGTGGCAATGTCCCGGTCCTCGGCGACCAAGTGGCCGGATCCCTCGAAGCGGTGAACTTCCGCGTGCGGCAGCCGGGTGATGAGGTCCTTGAGGTACCGGTCGGAGAAGATCGGGTCCCGGGGGCCCCAGAGCATCAGCGCGGGGACCTTCAGCCCGCGGATCCCTTTGGCGACGCCGGTGAGCGCGGGGAAGCTTGGATGGGACGGGTCTGCTGGGATGTCCGCGACGAAGTTCCCCACGCCCGCGCGGCGGCCGGCGCCCTGATAGGGAGCCATGTAGGCACTGCGGACGTCCGGGCGCAGCGGCGGGTGGGCCAGGGAGTGGGTCACGCGCAGGAAGGCGTCCGACGTCGTGGTTCCCCAGCGGTGCACGGCCGGGTGCAGGGCCAGCCGCAGCGCCGGCGGGATGGACGAGCCGGCGGGT
>JBFGBS010000494.1:0-2447 GCA_041567475.1 Arthrobacter sp. | reverse complement strand
GCGTCGGCGACGACGTCGCCTTCGGAGCCGAAAACCTCTCGGTGCCTCCCGCCGAGATCTGGGGGCGCGTGCGCGAGTCGCTCGACGACGTCGGGCTCGGCGCGCTGCCGCTGGACCACCCGACGTCAGCCCTCTCCGGCGGGCAGAAACAGCGGCTGGCGCTCGCCGGCATCCTGACGATGCGCCCCGGACTGCTGCTGCTCGACGAGCCCACCGCCAACCTGGACCCGGCCGGGGTGCTCGAGGTCCGCGACGCGGTGGGCCGGTGCCTGGACAAGACCGGGGCAACCCTGGTGGTTGTGGAGCACCGGGTGGCGATCTGGAAAGACCTCGTGGACCGGATCGTGGTGCTGCAGCCGGGCTCCGCCACGGACCCGGCGGTGCTGATCGACGGGCCGCCGGACCGCGTGCTCGATCAGGCGCGGGACATGCTCATCGCTGCGGGCGTCTGGGTGCCGGGCCATGTGCCCGTCACGCGGCCCCGCGCCGCCGGACACCCCGCCGCCGGACACCCCGCCGGACAGGATGTCCCGGCCGGCGTGCTGCTCGCCGCAGACGGCTTGGCCGTCTCCCGCGGGCGGCCCCGGCGCGCCGGTCTCCGGGAGGGGTTCCGCCGCATTCCCCCGCAACCGGTGCAGTCAGGGATCACGGCCCGGATCCGGGCCGGCGAGGCCCTGACCATCACCGGCCCCAACGGCTCGGGAAAGTCGACATTTGCGCTGACGTTGGCCGGCCTGCTGCAGCCCGTGGGGGGAACTGTCTCCGCCTCCGAGGCACTGAGTGCCGGCGCGGGAACCGATCCTTACCGCTGGAAGGCCCAGCAGCTGATTGCACGGATCGGGACGGTGTTCCAGGAACCCGAGCACCAGTTCGTCACCGGCCGGGTGCTCGATGAACTCATGTTCGGCCCCCGCCACCTCGGCTACGGCGAGGACCGGGTGGAGGAACTGCTGGAGCGGTTGCGGCTGACGGACCTCGTGGACGCCAACCCTTATACGCTCTCCGGCGGGGAGAAGCGGCGGCTGTCAGTAGCCACCGTCCTCGCAGCACATCCGAAGGTGCTGGTCCTGGACGAGCCCACCTTCGGCCAGGACGCAAACACGTGGGCGGAGCTCGCGTCCTTCCTGTCAGAACTGCTCGACGCCGGAACCGCGATCGTCTCGGTGACGCACGACGAGGAATTCACGGCTGCCCTGGGCGGCACCGAACTCACCCTCCGCGCCCCGGGCCGTGACGCACCGGACCGCGGACTCCCGACGGCGAAGGCATCATGAGGGACGCGCTGAGCCTTCGCGGCAACCAGGCCCTCCTGACCCGCGCCAACCCGCTGGCCAAATTCACCGCCGTCGTCCTCATCACCGTGGTGCTCGCGCTCTCCATCGACTGGGTCTCGGCATCGGTGGCGCTGGCCTTTGAACTGATGCTCTTCCCGCTAGCGGGACTGACGATGGGCCTGTTGTGGCAGCGCGGGTGGCCGCTGATCCTCGCCGCGGCGCTGGGCGGCTGGAGCACCGCCATCCTGGCCCCGGACACCGGCGCGATCCTGATCGATACCGGCATCTGGTCCATCAGTGACGGCTCGCTCCAGCTGGGGCTGGGGTTTATGCTGCGCGGGCTCGCGATCGCCCTGCCCGCCGTGCTGCTGATGAGCTGCACGGATCCCACCGACCTGGCCGATGCACTCGCCCAGAACGCCAAACTTCCCCACCGCTTTGTGCTGGGCACCCTGGCCGCGATGCGCCTGGTGGGGCTGATGGCCGAGGAGTGGCAGACCATCGGGATGGCGCGGCGGGCCCGCGGTGTGGGTTCGCGCGGCAACCCCTACCAGCGCATCCGTGCCACGCTGGGGCAGAGTTTCGGGCTGCTGGTACAGGCGATCAGGCGGGCTTCCCGGCTTGCCGTCACCATGGAGGCCCGCGGCTTTGGCGGGGCCGAGCGGACGTGGGCGCGGCCGTCGACGTTCAGCGGCCTTGACGTGTGGGTCCTGGCGGGCGGACTGGTGATTGCGGGGGCCGCCGTGGCCGCCGCGCTCGGGGCCGGGACCTGGAACATGGTCTTCCTCGCCCAACAGTAGCCGCCGTCTTTATCGCATGGCGCGGGTAGGGTGCAGGTAAAGCGGCGCACCTATCGCCTTTTTCGCTTCAGATAAATCATCTGTGATATTTTCGTGGAATGACACAAGAGACTGCAGAACACGTTGGCATGCTGCTTCGCGACGCCCGGGGCGAGAAAGGCTGGACGCAGGGCCAGCTCGCTGCCGAGCTCGGTACGAGCCAGAGCGCCATCGCCCGGATGGAACAGGGCAAGCAGAACCTCAGTCTCAAAATGATCCAGCGGCTCGAGGCCATCGTGGGCCGCAGCATCGTCAAAGTGGGCCGGACCCAGATGACCCACCTGAGGGTGGAAGGCGGCCGGACCCTGTCCGGCGCCGTTGACGTCAACACCAG
>JBFGBS010000493.1:0-2463 GCA_041567475.1 Arthrobacter sp. | reverse complement strand
GCTGGCCCGCGAATCGGTGCCGGTGGTGTCCGGTGCCGCCCAGGTGGACCTCACCGCCAAAGACCTGGTGGAGGCGTCCAACGAAGACCGGCTCCGGATGCAAAGCCAGCTGTCCCTGACATTCCGCAGCCAGCCCGATGTGATCAACGTGGAGCTCCGCGCCAATCAGGCCCTCGTGCGGGTCGAGGACGACGGCAGCGTGCTCCCGCCTGTCCGGGACAAGAAGATCCCATCCCGCCAGATTGCCGTGAGCAACGGCGACCTGGTCCGGTACGAAAACAACAGAATTTCCGCGTTGCCGGACATCGAGCCCGTCGCGGCCCTGGGCCCGCGTGCGCCGGCCGAATCGCCGGGGTCCCAGGCGGTGGCATTCCTCAATGCCGCCGGCACCACCCTGTACAGCGTTGTGCCTGGCCAGCCGGCCCGGGCCCTGACCACCCGCGCAACACTCACCGGCCCGTCCTTTGACCGCTACGACTGGGTCTGGAGCGCCGGCCCCGGCGCGTCGGGTGCCACCGAGGTCGTGGCGCACCGCCCCCTTGGAGTAGCGGCAGGGACCGCCGTCCCGGCCGTGACGCTGGCCCCGGACTGGCTGGCCGGGCGGACCGTCAAGGATTTCCGGGTTTCCCGTGACGGCGTCCGGGCGCTGGTCATCTCCGAACAGGACGGCCGGACCCGCGTCCACGTCACCGGCATCATCCGCAGCGCCGACGGACTGCCCCGGGACCTGACCGCCCCGGTTTCGCTGCTGACCAACCGCGACCCGGACCAGGGGGCATGGGTCGATGACACGACCGTGGTGGTGATGAAGGGATCGGCCACGGACAACGTGGTCCCCGAACTGCTGTCCCTGACGTCCGCCGAACCCGAGCTGCTGGCCCCCTGGCCCGGACTCACGGCGCTCAGCGCCGGCAACGGCGACGGGGAGATCTACGGTCAATCCGCCGAAGGGATCTTCCAGCGCCTCGGCAACGGCTGGTCGGCCCAGCTCAAGGGACCCATCGATCCGGCTTTCCCCGGCTGAGAAGCAGGCCGGTGGCGGGCGAAGTTGTCCACACAGGATGACCTTGCGGTTCCGGCGCGGGGCCTTTGGGTGAAGACTCCGAGGATGATGAGGCAGCGGACAGGAGTTCCGGATGCGGCGCCCGGCAGGCCCCGGCGCGCCGCGGATCCGGATCTCGCCCCGGCCGCGCCGACGGCCGCCAAACACCGGGGATCCCATGCCCGGGCGGCCGCGCGGATGATCGACCGTGCGGCGGCGGCCGCGACGGAGTTGCTCGCACTTGCCGCCCCGGTGGACTGCGTGTGTTGCGGACTCGAGGATTCGGCGCTGTGCGGTGACTGCGCACGGCAGGTCCGCGGGCAGCTGTCGCATCCGTTCAGGGCGGAGGCGGGGGCGCCGGCGCTGGGGGAGACGGACGGTTCAACGCCTCTGCCCGTGGTTGCCGCCGGCGTGTACCGCGGGGAGTTGGCACAGTGCCTACTGGCGTTCAAGCGCCACGGCCAGGGCCGGCTGGGCGCGGTGCTGGCCCGGGGAGTGGCCGCGGCACTGCGTGCCGCACTGGGGAACGAGCACGCGGTCATCCTGGTGCCGGTGCCGACCAGCAACAGCGCCTTCCGGAAACGGGGCTTCAGCCCGGTCCATCTTCTGCTCCGCAGACTGCGCGGTGCCGGGGGCCTTCCCGCGATCGCCGTGGCCGACCCGCTGCGGGCCACCCGGTCCATCGGGAGGCTCGCACGGCCGGGCGGCCCGAGGCGCGTCGGCGGCCAGAAGGGGCTCGGGCGCGGGGCGCGGGCACGGCGGGCCAGGGGATCCATGCACGTCAGGTCCGGGCTGCGGTCCCGGGACCTGACGGGGCAACCGTGCATCATCGTGGACGATGTGCTCACGACCGGGGCTACCCTGGCGGAGGCTGCCCGGGCACTCCGCGCCGCCGGAGCACTGGTCCGCGGGGCTGTCGTCCTCGCCGCGACACGCCCGCCCGCCGGCACGGACTTCGACGCCGAGGCTCCCGCCACATCAGGGGACAGCGGACGTCAAGGAAAAAAATAAACCGGAAAAGGATGAATAACAGGGTGCTATGAACTAACGTCAAATATGGGTACCAAGAACAGATGTACCTGTCGATAGCGGCTCGGAAAGGGGCTCGACTGTCAAGCAGTTCGGCCCCCGGAAGTGCCGCTGTCGTGTCACCGAAGTCATTTGGAGGGCACCATGGAGTTCATGATCAGCGGACGCAATTTGACGGTCTCAGACCGCTTCCGCGAATACGCCGACGAGAAGATCGCGAAGATCGCCTCGTTGGGAGACAAGGTCCAGCGGGTCGACGCTAAGGTCACCAAGGAGACCAAAGCCCGCCAGATCGCTGAATCACTCACTGTCGAGCTCACCGTCCTGGGCCGTGGCCCCGTGATCCGTGCCGAGGCCAGCGCCGCCGACAAATTCGCTGCCTTCGACCTCGC
>JBFGBS010000492.1:0-2465 GCA_041567475.1 Arthrobacter sp. | reverse complement strand
CATCAACGCCTTCTCCGAGGTGACCGAGACGGTCGGCGGCAACATCCGGACCCTGGCCGACGCCATCGGGCTTGACGCCCGCATCGGCCGCCGGTTCCTCAACGCCGGCATCGGCTTCGGCGGCGGCTGCCTCCCCAAGGACATCCGCGCCCTCCAGGCCCGGGTCTCCGAGCTGGGGCTGGACAGCACCATGCGCTTCCTCAACGAGGTCGACGAAGTCAACCTGCGCCGGCGGGACCGCGCGGTCTACGTCGCCGAGACCCTGCTCGGCTCGCTGGAAGGCAAGAAGGTCGCCGTCCTCGGCGTCGCTTTCAAGCCCAACAGCGACGACGTACGGGACTCCCCGGCTCTGGACGTGGCCGCCCGGCTCTACAACAGCGGCGCCGACGTCAGCGTCTACGACCCGGCGGCCAATGCCAACGCGTCCAAGCGGTACCCGCGCCTGAACTACGTCGATGCCCTCGCGACAGCAGTCGCTGACGCGGACCTCGTGATGTTGCTCACCGAGTGGTCCGAGTTCGTCAACATCGACCCGGCAGAGCTGTCCGCCGTCGTGTCCCACAAGCAGATCGTCGACGGGCGCAACGTATTGGACCACGAGAAGTGGACCGCGGCCGGCTGGGACATCATCTCCCTCGGCCACAAGAGCGAACTGCTGGAGGTTCCCGCGGCCCTGTAGGACTTTCCGCGCAAACAGTTCAGCCCGGCTCCTCAGTGCGATTGCACCGAGGAGCCGGGCTGATGTGTTTGCCGGCTGATTAGAGCGAGGCCCAGAGCCTGCCCGTTGAGGTCAGGCTGCCGTCCGTGTGATACAGGGCGGACGAGCGCATGATCGGGTCCGTGGCGGACCGGGTCTTCCATGCGAAGCGTTCCACGTAGGGCATCGCCCGCATCCCCGCCACGGTCTCCCGCATGAATTCCTCGGTCTCTTTCCTGCCGTACCGTGACGGATTCGACTTCGTGGCAGCCCAGTCGGCCACTGCGTACTCAGTCACCCAGATCGGTTTGCCGTACTTCTCATACAGGGCGGTCACCTTCCCCAGGAAGCTCTCCGCGTTGGGCCAGGCGTAGACGTGCATCGTCATGAAATCCACGCGGCGGCCGGTCTGGCCGGCCTTCTTCATGAACTCCTCGAGCCAGAGGCTGGTCGGGTTGACGGTCGCCGGGGACCCGAGCCGGAGGCCGGTGGCTTCCAGCTTGGGCCAAAGCTTGATGGCCTGGTCAACGGACATGTTGGCCTGCGACTTGTGGTCCGGCTCGTTGAAGCCCAGGAGGTGCTTGGCGTTCGTTTTGGGCAGCTGGGCCTGCATCTTCGCGATGGCATCCTGCTCCAGCAGCCGCCGGGCGTCCTTGATCATCGGGATGAAAGGCGGGTTCGGGGAGAGGTAATACGTCGATTCCCACCGGTAGTACCAATCAACGTTGAGGCTCCGGATCTGCCGCAGCGCCCGGGTGTCTTTGCCGCCGTGGCCAATGCCCTTGAGAGCTCTGGTGACGGTCGGCGCTGCAGGGGCCAGTGCCGGGGCAGCTGCGGCCTGGGCAGAGCCGGCGGTGGCGGCGAGGAGGGCTCCGGGCGCGGCCATGGCTGCAAGCGGAACGGTGAGAAATTTCCGGCGGTCCATAAAATACCTAACTTTGTGCATCAAGAATGTGATACGGGTAAACCATTGGGGCGGACGTGGCGCAAGTAAAAAATAGCATCGAAATGCTGCGGCGAGTCGGTTGCTCGGCGGATGCTGCGCCAATCCTGAGGCAGACTGAGGTGTCGAGGCCCCGGGCTACTCTACAGGGACTTGTACAGCTCGCCGGTGGGGGAGAGTGATCCGTCTTTCCGGAAGAGAGCCGATTTTCCCATGATCGGATCGTCATGGGCCCGGGTCTTCCATGCGAAGCGCTCCACGAAGGGCATTTCGCGAAGGCCAGCCACGGTTTCCTCCATAAAGGAGAGGATCTCGGACTCCGAGAACCGGCTTGGCGCGGAGGCCTTGGCCTGCCAGTCGGCCACGGCAAACTCCGTGATCCAGACCGGCTTGCCATAGCGTTCGTGCAGGCTCTGCACCGTCTCCAGGAGAGAGTCCGGGTTGGGCGGCGTATAGGAATGCATCGCCACAAAATCAACGCGCAAATCCTTCGCCGCGGCCCTGTCCATAAATTCCTTGAGCCAATCGCCCAGCGCCTGAACGGGTGCCGGCGAACCCAGCCTCAGTCCGGCCTTCTGCAGGTGGGGCCACAGATCGATCGCCCGGCTGACAGACATGTTCGCCTGCCCGGAGTGGTCGGGCTCATTGAAGCCGAGGAGATGGGTGGCCCGGGAGTACTCGATCTCGGCCTGGATTCTCTCCACGGCGTTGCGGCGGACGCCGCCGCTGCCCCAGACCATGGGAACGAACTCGGGCTCCGGGCGTGCGGCAGGATAGCGCTCGCCCCAATTGTAGAACCACGTCAGATCCAGGGAGTTGAGTTGT
>JBFGBS010000491.1:0-2471 GCA_041567475.1 Arthrobacter sp. | reverse complement strand
GCCAACAGCCGCCTCGACCAGCAGCGCTACGCCTATGAGCTCTGGAATCTCGGACCCAGCCCGTTCGACGATGACGCCGCGCGCGCCGAACTGGTCCGCCGCTACCTCGGCTGGACCGGCGGCGCGACGTTCAAACAGTGCCAATGGTTTACCGGGTTCCCGATCGCGCAGGGCAAGGCGGCACTGGCCGCCGTCGACGCCGTGGAGGTCACCACCGCAGCGGGGGACACCCTCTGGATGCTGCCCGACGACGTCGGGCAGCTCGCCGCCTTCGAGGAACCGGCCGGGGAACAGATCCAGCTGCTGGCCGGGTCGGACTCCCTGGTGCTCCTGCGCCGGAATGCCGCGGACCTGCTGGCGGAGGACGACCGGGACCGGGATGTGCTGGCTCCGCAGGCGCTGCAGGCCGATCTTCCGGACCACCCCATCCTGGACCGGGGCAGGATCATCGGCCTCTGGCAGTACGATCCCGGCCAGGAACGGATTGTGTCCTGGCTCTTTGCCGGCGCGACCCCGGCGGTGACCCGCCGGATTGGCGAGGTGGAGGCCTGGATCAGGGACGATCTCGGCGACTTCCGCGCCTTCAGCCTTGATTCACCGGCCAGCCGGAAGTCCCGGATCGACAGGCTCGCCGCGGTCGCCGGGACAGGATCCGTCGCATCGAAATAGCGCGCACACAGGAAGCGGGGGACGAGGACAGTGCGGGAAGCGAGGATGAACCGTTCAGCCGGCGCGGTGCCCGGCGAAGAAGTCCCGCAGCAGCGTGGCGCATTCCTGCTCCCGGACTCCGGCGTAGACCTCCACCCAGTGGTTCAGGCGGCGCTCGCGGAGGATATCGAACACGGAGCCGGCAGCCCCGGCCTTTTCATCCCACGCGCCGAAGACCACCCGGGGAATCCGGGCCAGCACAATGGCCCCGGCGCACATCGCGCACGGCTCCAGCGTCACCACAAGGGTGCAGTCCTCCAGCCGCCAGCCGTCCCCCAGGGCGCCCGCACCGAGCCGCAACTCGCGCAGCCGCGCGGCAGCCTCGCGGATGGCCACGACCTCCGCATGGGCCGTCGGGTCGCCGAGGGCTTCGCGTTCATTGCGCCCGGAGCCGAGCAGTTCGCCGTCCGGGCCGAGCACCACGGCGCCGATCGGCACGTCCTCCGTGGCCAGCGCCCGGCGGGCCTCTGCGAGGGCAAGCCCCATCCACTCGGCATGGCGGGGCTCCGGGGCAGTCATGGATCAATGATAGTTTCGCGAAAAGCCCTCGGGGCGTGCCGACGAGTCAGGAGACAGACATGAAGACCTGGGCGGAGCGCGTGACCGACGGCTGGGGGCGCTGGGTGGTCCCCTATGCGGCCCTCTGGCTCACCATGATGATCGGCGGCGCGGTGGTGGTGACGCTGGCGCTGCTCGGCTACGAAGTGTATGACAACGTGGTGGACAACGCCGGGCTGGCGAACCTCGACAAACCCGCCCTCGCCTTGGCAAAAGACTTGCGGACGCCGGAACTGAACGCCTTCGTCACGGGGTACACCAACATCGGCGGCGGGATCGGCATGCCTATCGTCGGCTCGCTCCTGACGTTGTGGCTGATCCTGCTCAGCCGCAGCTGGCGGCCGTTGATCCTGGTCGGCGGCGCGGCCGCCGTCTCCATCACAGCGACGGCGTTCGGCAAGCGCGTCGTCGGCCGGACCCGCCCGGACCACGCCGAGGCGGTCCCGCCGTTCGAAACCTCGCCGGCGTTCCCCAGCGGGCACACGCTGAACACCACCGTGGTCATCGGTGTGGTGGTGTATCTGGCATACCTGCACGTGCGCCGCACGATAGCCCGCGTCGTCATGATCACCGCAGGTGTGATCTTCATCGTCGGAATGGGCCTCAGCCGGGTGTTCCTGGGCCACCACTGGATGACCGATGTCATTGCCGCCTGGTTGCTCGGTCTGGCCTGGGTGGGCGTCGTAATCCTGGCCCACCGGCTCTTCCACACGCTGCGGCACCGCGAGCATGCCGGTCCCGCTCCCACCTTTGACAACCCGCTGACCGGCCGGGAGCCTGCATCGGGGACGGCCTCCGCGTCCAGTCCCCGGGAAGGGCCATCATCCTCCGGGTGATAGTTTTGACCCATGCGCACTCTCGTTGTGGACCACCCGCTGGTCGCCCATAAGCTCACCGTTCTGCGGGACAAGAACACCCCCTCGCCGGTCTTCCGCCAGCTTACCGAGGAACTCGTGACGCTCCTCGCTTACGAGGCGACCCGCGACGTCCGCACCGAACCGGTGACCATCGAAACGCCCGTCAGCACCACCGTCGGCACCGCCTTCACCAAGCCCACCCCGCTCGTGGTCCCGATCCTTCGCGCCGGGCTCGGCATGCTTGAGGGCATGACCAAGCTGGTCCCCACCGCCGAGGTCGGCTTCCTGGGCATGGCCCGCGACGAAGAAACCCTGGACATCATCACCTACGCGGAGCGACTCCCCGAG
>JBFGBS010000490.1:0-2478 GCA_041567475.1 Arthrobacter sp. | reverse complement strand
GGAGTACTCCCTCACCGGCTTCGGCTGGCCGGTGGCACCGGAGCACCTCGGCGTCCTGCTCCGGGAGCTCAAGGACCGGTATGCGGCCTCGCTCCCGCCGCTGTATATCACCGAGAGCGGCGCCAGCTTCCCCGAGCCGGAGCATGTCAGCGGTCCCGTGCCGGACACGGCGAGGATCTCCTACCTCGCCTCCCATCTGGGAAGCGCGCTCGCGGCCACCGCCCCTGGCGGGATCGCGGAAGACGTGGTCCTGCTGGGGTACTACATCTGGACGCTGATGGACAACTTCGAGTGGGCCGCAGGCTACTCCCAGCGTTTTGGCCTTGTGCACGTGGACTTCAAAACCCTCGAACGCACACCGAAAGAGTCCTACTACTGGTTCCAGGCCCTGGCCCGCGCCCGGCGGGGCTGAGCCGTTATTGGTTCTTGTTGGCCCGGCTGATGCGTTTGGCCCGCTCGATCTCCTGGCGGAAGTGCTTCCTGGCCCAGAAGACACCGGCTACGACCGCCACGACCACAAGCAGGAAAATAAACCATTCCATGGTGCCACCCCTTCTACTCCTGTCCCGCCTTCTCCAGTCACGGTATCAGGACCGGCATCCGCTTCGGCAGGGCCTTCAACGCAGCGGCCATTAAACAGAACAGCCCCGCTGCTAATGCAGCGGGGCTGTTCCACACCTCACGGGACCGTCAGACGGTCGGCCGGTCAGTGCTCACATCAGGGATCAGCAAGTACTACTTGATGATCTTGGTGACGCGTCCCGAACCAACGGTGCGGCCGCCTTCGCGGATAGCGAAGCCGAGGCCGTCTTCCATAGCGATCGGCTGGATGAGCGCAACGGTCATCTCAGTGTTGTCGCCGGGCATAACCATTTCCGTGCCTTCCGGCAGGGTGATAACGCCGGTTACGTCCGTGGTACGGAAGTAGAACTGCGGGCGGTAGTTGGAGTAGAACGGGTTGTGACGTCCGCCTTCGTCCTTGGAGAGGATGTAGACGTTAGCCTCGAAGTCGGTGTGCGGGGTGATGGAACCCGGCTTGACGACAACCTGGCCACGCTCAACATCGTCACGCTTCAGACCGCGGAGCAGGAGGCCACAGTTCTCGCCGGCCCATGCTTCGTCGAGCTGCTTGTGGAACATCTCGATACCGGTAACCGTGGTCTTCTGGACCGGGCGGATGCCGACGATCTCGACCTCGGAGTTGATGGCGAGGGTTCCACGCTCGGCGCGGCCCGTAACAACGGTGCCACGGCCGGTGATCGTGAAGACGTCTTCGATCGGCATCAGGAACGGCTTGTCACGGTCACGTACGGGGTCCGGAACGGACTCGTCGACAGCTGCCATGAGGTCCTCGACGGACTTGACCCACACCGGGTCGCCTTCGAGGGCCTTCAGGCCGGAAACGCGAACAACCGGAGCCTCATCGCCATCGAAGCCCTGAGCCGAAAGCAGCTCGCGAACTTCCATTTCAACGAGGTCAAGGAGCTCTTCGTCGTCAACCATGTCGGACTTGTTCAGCGCGACCAGCAGGTAGGGAACGCCAACCTGGCGGGCGAGCAGAACGTGCTCGCGGGTCTGAGCCATCGGGCCGTCAGTGGCGGCAACCACGAGGATTGCACCGTCCATCTGGGCAGCACCGGTGATCATGTTCTTGATGTAGTCAGCGTGACCGGGGGCGTCTACGTGTGCGTAGTGGCGCTTTTCGGTCTGGTACTCAACGTGAGAGATGTTGATGGTAATGCCGCGCTGACGCTCTTCGGGAGCAGAGTCAATCGACGCGAAGTCGCGCTGCTCGTTGAGTGACGGGTACTTGTCGTACAGCACCTTGGAAATGGCGGCCGTCAGCGTCGTCTTACCGTGGTCAACGTGACCAATGGTGCCGATGTTGACGTGCGGCTTAGTCCGCTCGAACTTTGCCTTTGCCACAGGTTCCTCCTAGAACGTTTTCAAATGACTTACCCTTCGGCCGCGCTTGTCGCGGCTGAAACTCCAGTAAGTCTACTTGGGGGGCTTTGGATTGGTGAAATTGCAGATTCCGGAACTAATGCTAGTTCCACGATCCTGTTCGTGCAGGCGGCCGAACTCCGGTCTGGACCGGGCCCCGGCCGCCTGCACCAGGTGGGTTTCCGTTGGCGGACACCCACCCGAGTTTGTCGCGGTGAAGTCCGAGGACTACTCGCCGCGGGTTTTCTGGATGATCTCGTCGGCAACTGCCTTCGGGACCTCGGCGTAGCTGTTGAACGTCATGGAGTACACAGCACGGCCCTGGGTCTTCGAGCGCAGGTCACCGATGTAGCCGAACATGCCGGACAGCGGAACGTGTGCACGAATAACCTTGACGCCCTGGGCATCTTCCATGGACTGCATCTGGCCACGGCGGGAGTTGAGGTCACCGATAACTTCACCCATGTATTCCTCAGGGGTGCGGACCTCGACATCCATCAGCGGTTCGAGCAGAACCGGGTTCGCCTTGCGGGC
>JBFGBS010000489.1:0-2480 GCA_041567475.1 Arthrobacter sp. | reverse complement strand
TCGCCGAGCCGGTGCTGGTGGACAGCGAGATCACCCGCGCGATCGAGCGGCTGAACCCGCTCGCGCCGCTGCACAACCCCGCCGCCGTCCTGGGCCTGCGCGCCATTGCGCAGAAATGGCCCGACCTGCCGCAAGTGGCCGTGTTCGATACCGCGTTCCACCGCACCCTGCCCGAGCATGCCTGGCGTTACGCCGTTCCGGACGAGCTCTACACCAGCCACGGGGTCCGCCGGTACGGCTTCCACGGCACCTCGCACGAGTACGTCTCCCGTCAAGCGGCGGCGCTGCTGGACGTCCCGGTGGAAGAGTTCGACGCCGTGATCGCCCACCTCGGCAACGGCGCCTCCGTCACCGCGATCAGTGCGGGCCAGTCGATCGACACCTCGATGGGGTTCACCCCGTTGGAAGGCCTCGTGATGGGCACCCGCTCCGGTGACCTTGACCCGTCCATCCTGGTCTTCCTGGCCCGGGCCGGCTGGTCCCCGGAGGATCTGGACACGATGCTGAACCGCCAGTCCGGGCTCAAGGGCCTGGCCGGTAACAATGACATGCGCTCGGTGGTGGAGGCCGCGGAAGCCGGCGACGCCCGGGCCGCGATGGCCCTCGCCGTCGCGTCCTACCGGCTGGCCAAGTACATCGGCGGGTACCACGTGGCGGTCGGCGGGGCGAAGGCCCTCGTGTTCACGGCCGGCATCGGCGAAAACTCCCACCAGTTCCGGGCGCTCGTGGCGGACCGGCTGGGCGCCCTCGGCGTGGAGCTCGACTCCGCCCTGAACCTCGAACGGTCGAAGGAACCCCGGGTGATCTCCACGCCCGGTTCAGCCCTGCCGGTGCTGGTGGTGCCCACGGACGAGGAACGTGCGATCGCGGAGGCGACGGCCGCCGTCGTCAGCGCGCGGTCCTGACCGTCAGCTCCCAAGCTTGACCGTGCCGGCGGCGCCGTCCACCGTGATCACGTCGCCGGTGTTGATGCGCACGGTGGCGAACGGGACACCGACGACGGCGGGAATCCCGTATTCGCGGGCCACCACGGCGCCGTGCGAGATGGGTCCGCCCATTTCCATCACCATGGCGCCCGCGGTGAGGAAGAGCGGCGTCCAGCCGGGGTCCGTGGACGGGGCGACGAGGATTTCGCCGGGTTCCAGCTGCGCGCCCTGGGGGTCCATGATGACGCGGGCCTTTCCCGTGACGGTCCCCGCCGACGCCGGAGCGCCCCGGAGCGTCCCGGGCGGCAGGGTGCCGTCCGGCGGGGTGCGGGCGGCGAGGGCCGCCTCGACATCCGTGCCGTCCGAGAGCAGCACCCGGGGGATATGCCGGCGGTGCATCTCCAGCCCGTAGGTGTGCCGCCGCTCGGCGACGGCCTCGCGCAGGTCCGCGCCGCGCAGCGCCACCCGGGCCTCCTCAAGGTCAAGGAAGAAGACGTCATCCGGTTCGCTGATCCGGCCCGCGGCGGCCAGCTCTTCGCCGACCAGCGCGAGCTGGCGCCGGACCTCGGCGAAACACAGGATGAGGGCGAACTTCGGCGACTCCCGCAGGCCCGCGGTCTGCCGGGCCTGGCGCAGCCCGTGGGCCACCAGCCGGCCGCGGAGTTTTCCCTTGGCGCGGGCCCGGGCGGAGAGCTCCGCGACGCGCGCCTCGGCGGTGGCTGCGGCCCGTGCGAACTGCCGGTCCGGGGCCTTCGCGGGGTCGCTCATCCGCAGGTAGTTGGCCAGGACGTTGAGGATGTGACCCGGGTCCTCGGCCCAGCGGGGCACGCCGAGGTCGATTTCCGCCACGGCGCGGTGCCCGTACCGGGCCAGGAACGCCGCGATTCCCTGCTGCGCGGCGGACGGCAGCGTGCCGTCGAGGTAGCGGCGCGTCAGGTCCGGCGGTGTGGCGGCTTCGAACTCCCGTGCAGACTCCGGGTCGTCCCGGATCAGCGTGGCGGTCCGCCAGAGCTCCAGGTCCATCTCGGTGGTGACGTTGCCGGGCAGTCCCCGCAGCACGGCTTCCAGGTCGCCCGGTTTGGCCAGGTCGCCCAGGAGCCAGCGGGCGATCCCGAGCCAGGCGTAGCCGGCAGCCGGGGGTGGCAGCTGCATCATCAGGCCGGGAAGGAGTTCCTTGCCGAGGATCCGTTGCACGAAGTCCAGGCGCCGGGCCGCGCCGGCGGGTTCGGGCAGGACCAGCGTGCGGCGGAACTTCTCGTCCGCGCGCCGGAGGCGGTCCAGGGCGGCGGCGGGGCGGATCATGGCTGCCGGCAGGTAGGGCAAAACCGCCATCTGGGGCAGGGACTTCAGGGACACCCGCGCGGACGGCCGTTTCCCGCGGCTTATGCGGGGCGCCTCGGCAAAGCGCGGATCGGCCATCAGGTATTCCAGGACGTCCACGGACCGGGCATCCGCGAGCTTCATGAGCCGGGGGATCATCAGGCGGCTGCTTTTGCTGCGCAGGATCTCGGTGACGTCCACGAACAGCCGCATGCCCACCACCAGGTAGCGGTA
>JBFGBS010000488.1:0-2483 GCA_041567475.1 Arthrobacter sp. | reverse complement strand
CTGGGCCTGCCTCGAAGGTGCCAGCGGTTTCCTCGCCGGCCGCGCCGTGTGGCTCTCATGCATTGGCTCCGAGGATGTCATCCAGTCGCTGGAAACGGACGCCGTTCAGCGGTTGAGCCGTCTCTGCGAAGTCGTTGACGAAGTGGTTTCGGCGCAGCGGACCACCGCCTGAGCCGGTAGAACAGCAAGCGCCGCGTCCCGATGACCGGCCCGGCAGGCCCGAACTTTTGGGGATCCCCGTCACCGCGTGGTGACATCGCAACAAAAACCAACACCAGCACCAGCAGTACTCAATGAGGAGAATATCGTGAGCCAAATTTCACGCAGAAGTGCACTCAGCTTGTTCGGGCTTGCCGGTCTCGGTGCAGCCGCAGCCGCATGCGCGGGCCCTGGCGGAGGCGTCGCAGGCCCCACAGCAGGAGCCTCCGGCCCGGCCACCGGAGCGGTTACCGGTGACGTTTCCTTCGCTCACTGGCGCGGCGAAGACAAAGTCGTCTTCGACGAGCTCATCAAGCGCTTCATGGAGGCAAACCCGGGGACGACGGTCACACAGGACATCTCCACGTCGAACGACTACAACGCGCAGGGGTTGCAGAAAGTCCGCGGGGCTGCCATCGGTGACACGTTCGCCACCTTCCGGGGCTCGCAGTTCCAGAACTTCAACGAGGCCGGTATCTACACGGACCTGACCTCCACGAAGGCGGCTTCCCAGTACACGGACGAACTGCTGGCTGCAGGAAAGAACGGGGACAAGGTTGTTGGCCTGCCCTATCAGGTCGTCTTCCCGATGCCCCTGGCAAACCTGGACCTGTTCGACAAGGCCGGGGCCAACCTCACTCCCCAGACCTGGGACGAATTCCTCGGCACGTGCGATGCGCTCAAATCCTCCGGGGTCATCCCGATCTCCTGGCCCGGCGGTGATGTCGGAAACGGCGGGCAGCTTTGGAACTGCATGGTCGTCAACAACGCACCCGTCGTCGACGTGGGCACACAGATCGAGCAGGGAAAACTCAAGCTCACTGACGACTGGTTCATCAGGATGCTCGAGCAGTACCGTGAACTGATCCCGTACTTCCAGCCGAATGCCACAGGCACCGCGGTCGAGCCCGCGCAGAACTTCTTCGCCCAGCAGCAGGCGGCAATGCTCGCGACCGGTTCCTACCACATCGCAGCAGTCCGTAACCTCGGCGCGGCGTTCCCCATGGACCTCGTCTTTCCCCAGACGACTACCTCCGGGACGCCCAAATTTGAAGGCGTCTACAACGCGACCTTCATCCTGGGCGTCAACTCCGCCAGCGACGTCCAGCCGGCCGCGATGGCCTGGGTGGACTTCCTGTCCACCCCGGAGAACGCCTCCTACTACGCCAACGGAACGGCGCAGCACGTCGCAGTGTCGGGTGTGAAATACACCAATCCTGATCTGGAGCGGATGAGTCCCTGGCTGGAGAAGAAGACCGCCCTGGCGCCCCGCTTCCAGTTCAAGAGCCTTGATGTCCGGAACGCTGTGGAAGCCACCGCGACTGCCGTCATTTCCGGCACGTCCCCCCAGCAGGCGGCTGAAGCAGCTCAGAAGATCGTTGACGAACGGGTATGAGCGTCAATATCGGCGGGCCCGCCTCGGTAGCCAAGGCGGACAAGTCCCCTCCTCAACCCACGGGCAGCAACGGCAAGCGCCGGTCGCCGACCCGGGTCAACCCGGTCCTTTACCTGTTTCCGCTGCCGGCGGTCGTCATCATCATGTTCTTCCTGGTGCTGCCGACCCTGCAGGCATTCCAGTACGCACTGACTGACTGGAACGGGTTCTCCGCAACCTTCAACTACGTGGGCCTGGACAACTTCGTTCGTGCCTTCACCAATGATTCGCTGTTCGCCAACGCAATGTCGAACAACCTGAAGTTCATGCTGGTCGTGGTGATTGCGCAGACCGCCTTCTCGCTGATGCTCGCGCTGCTCCTGACGAAGAACTCCCGGAGCAGCGTCGCGTTGAGGGCAATCTTCTTCTTCCCGACGATCCTGTCCTCAGTTTCGGTGGCGTTCATCTGGAAGTTCATCTATGACCCGAACTTCGGGCTGGCGAACTCCGTTTTGGCAGCCGTCGGACTGGAAGGGCTGCAGGGGTCCTACCTGGGCGACAACGCGCAGGCGCTCTACTGGGTGGCCGTGACTCAGGTCTGGTTCCACGCCGGACAGATGATGGTGGTTTATGTCGCGGGCCTTCAGGCCATCCCGAGGGAACTGTACGAGGCCGCGGAAATGGACGGCGCCAATAAGTGGGAGCGGTTCAAGACGATCACCTGGCCGTTCGTGGCCCCGGCCACCGCGATTGTGGTCGCGTACACCACGATTCAATCGTTCAAGGCCTTTGATTTGATCCTCGGTATCGCGGGCAACCCCCCGAAGCAGTCCCTGGACATCCTCTCAACCCGGATTTACAGCACTTTCGCCAATTCCGACTTCGGCTATGCCGCTGCCCAGTCGATCAT
>JBFGBS010000487.1:0-2485 GCA_041567475.1 Arthrobacter sp. | reverse complement strand
GGCTACGGCGCCGCCGACGACGGGTACGGCAACGGCGCCGCCGACGACGGGTACGGCTACGGCGCCGCCGACGACGGGAACGACCACGCCGACGGGTACGGCCACGCCGACGGGGACGGCACCAGCGCCGCCGACGTCGGGTACGGCAACAGCGCCGCCGACGACGGGTACGGCAACAGCGCCGCCGACGTCGGGTACGGCAACAGCGCCGCCGGTGACGGGGACGGCTACGCCGACGGGGACGGCAACAGCGCCGCCGACGTCGGGTACGGCAACAGCGCCGCCGACGACGGGTACGGCCGTCCCCAGCGGGACAGCAACTCCGCCGGCGGCCACCACCACGACGACGCCGTCGACAACGCCTACACAGTCGCCTACCACGCCGCCGCCGGCCGCGACGAAGTCCGCCACAGTGACCCAGTCCGCCGTTCCAAGCCAGGCGCCGCCGCCAGCATCGGCGCCTGCAGGTTCAACGGCGCCGAGCGCAAAGGCAGCCACTGCCGCGCCGACAGCGGCTCCGCCCGCCATTGTTCCCCCGGCCGCCCCAGTGGCCCCCGCGGCCCCCGTGCCAACGGCTGCCCCCGCGGCTCCCGCGGCAACGACGGCTCCCGTGGCAACGACGGCTCCCACGACGACGACCGCCACAAAGCCTGCCGCGAAGCCCTCCACGAAGCCGTAGAAAGCCGTAGCCATCCCTCGCCCATTGCGGGGGTCCGCGGTTGACGCCGTCGGCCATTTGGTCTGGAAGCGCCGGCAGGGGCTGCCCTGGCGATGCCCTCTACGCGGACGGAGCGGTATCGAAGGGCATGCGGAGCCCGGGTTTAGGCCGCTGCCGAGCCCCGAAAGGCCCCCGGAAGTGTGGTGCCACCCAGTGCGCGCCAGGCCAAAATGAACCAGAATACCTCGCAGCCGGAACCCGCCCGTTCCGTGTTCGCCCACGGCGGACAACCGGCCCTAGCCCTTACCGGACCAAGGTCCTAGACTGGCCGAATCCCCGACCTACCGGACTTGCTCACGGCGTCGGTCCGGCTACTTGCCGGACCAACGCCGGGACCGTCCCGGCGGGGTGCATCAGAGAACTTCGTGGATCACAACCGGGCCCCAACGGGTCCGTGAAATCTGAAGGAGAGAGATGACAGGGAACAAAGCCGTTGCCTACAAAGAACCTGGCAAGGTTGAACTCATCGATATTGACTACCCAAGCTTCGAACTCAAGGACGGCCCGGGCGTCAACCCGGCAAATGTGGGCCGTCAGGTGCGCCATGGCGTCATCCTCAAGACCGTCGCCACCAACATTTGCGGCTCGGACCAGCACATGGTCCGCGGACGCACCACAGCCCCGAAGAATCTGGTCCTCGGCCACGAAATCACCGGCGAAGTCGTGGAAGTAGGGCCGGACGTCGAATTCATCAAGGTCGGAGACATCTGCTCGGTTCCGTTCAACATCGCCTGCGGGCGCTGCCGGAACTGCAAGGAACGCAAGACCGGCATCTGCCTGAACGTCAATCCTGACCGGCCGGGCAGCGCCTACGGCTATGTGGACATGGGCGGTTGGGTCGGCGGCCAGGCCAATTATGTTCTGGTGCCCTACGCGGACTGGAACCTGCTGAAATTCCCGGACCGGGACCAGGCCCTGGAAAAGATGATGGACCTGACCATGCTTTCGGACATTTTCCCCACCGGCTTCCACGGTGCTGTCAGCGCCGGCGTCGGTGTGGGTTCCACGGTGTACGTTGCCGGCGCCGGACCGGTTGGTCTTGCCGCCGCCACGAGCGCACACCTGCTCGGTGCCGCCGTCGTCATAGTCGGCGACATGAACGCGGACCGGCTGGCCCAGGCACGCAGCTTCGGCTGCGAAACGGTGGACCTGAACGAGGGCGGCCCGCAGGAGCAGATCGAGCAGATCCTGGGCGTCCCGGAAGTCGATTGCGGCGTGGACGCGGTCGGGTTCGAGGCCAAGGGGCACGGACATGGTGCCAGTGAGGCTCCGGCCACGGTGCTGAACTCGCTTATGGAGATCACCGCGGCCGGCGGTGCACTGGGCATCCCGGGACTCTACGTCACGGGTGACCCGGGCGGTGTCGATGAGGCCGCCAAGAAGGGTGCGCTCTCCCTGAGCCTCGGCACCGGGTGGGCCAAGTCCCTGAGCTTCACCACGGGCCAGTGTCCGGTGATGAAGTACAACCGCGGGCTGATGATGGCGATCCTGCATGACAAGGTCAGCATCGCCAAGAACGTCAATGCCAAGGCCATCCCCTTGGAAGAGGCGCCGCAGGGCTACGCCGAGTTCGACGCCGGCGCGGCACAGAAGTATGTCCTGAATCCCAATGGCTACCTGAGCTAGCCAGAGGGGTTTGAAATCAGCGGCGTTGCCCTGCCGGGTCGGGGATCCGGCACCGGGCAGCGCCGCTGACCCCTGCAACTTTTCAAATATTCCTGCTCCCGTTTGCACATTGTTTACCCAATGTCTGGTTGGATGGTGGTT
>JBFGBS010000486.1:0-2491 GCA_041567475.1 Arthrobacter sp. | reverse complement strand
TCGCCGCACCCGGCCGAGACCACCGCCGTCGTCAGCGACGTCCTGCGCAAACGCGAGGACCTCGAACTGCTCGACGCCGGCGCCGTGCTGGACAGCGTCAGCCTCACCGGCGAACTGGGTGCCGGTCACGAACGCACGGCCCAGCTCTGGCCGCATGTGCACCACACGGATGCCATGTTCCTGGCGCTCATCCACAAGAAAGCCTGAGAACCGGGCCGGCAGGGCTGCCGGCCCGGCCCTCCCGCCACCAGCCGTACCCCGCGGCACCGCAGTCCCGCGGCACCGCAGTCCCTGAACAGTTGACCGCAAAGGAATCCGATGGCCCAGTGCTGCATTAACCCGAGCATCCTCTCCGCAGATTTTGTGAACCTGGAGGCGGAACTGCACCGCATCAGCAACGCGGACGCTGTGCACGTGGACGTCATGGACAACCACTTTGTGCCCAACCTGACCATCGGCCTGCCGGTCGTCGAGCGGATTCAGGCGGTCAGCCCGGTCCCGCTGGACGCCCACCTGATGATCGCGGACGCGGACCGCTGGGCGCCCGCCTACGCCGACGCCGGAGTCGCATCGGTCACCTTCCATGCCGAGGCCTCCATTGCCCCGATCAAGCTCGCCCGTGAACTCCGCGCCCGCGGGGCCAAGGCCGGCATGGCGCTGCGGCCCGGGACGCCCGTGGAGCCCTATCTGGACATGCTCTCCGAGTTGGACATGCTGCTGATCATGACGGTGGAGCCAGGCTTCGGCGGACAGTCCTTCCTGGACCTGACCCTGCCGAAGATCCGCCGCGCCCGCGCAGCCATCGACGGCTCGGGAATCGGCGTGGCCCTGCAGGTCGATGGCGGCATCACCGAAGAGACCATTGTGCGCGCCGCCGAGGCGGGCGCCAACGTGTTTGTGGCCGGCTCCGCGGTCTACGGGGCTGCGGACCCGGCGGCCGCCATCGAACGGCTCCGGGACGCCGGGACCCGCTGACCGGCCGGCAACGGCGTCCGGTTCCGGATGTTCCGGCCGCTAGGCACGCTCCGGAACTACGACGCCGGCGGTAACGTCCGGGGGAATGTCCCGTCGTAGCGCCGGGTTGTGTCAGAATAACAAGACACATACGTGCTCCGGGGTCGGTGTAAGTCCGAACCGGCGGTGACAGTCCGCGACCCGCGAGCCGGTTCCTTCCCTTGGGATGGTGCCGGCGGACGGTTGAACCGGTGAAATTCCGGTACCGACAGTTAAAGTCTGGATGAGAGAAGCACGTACGGCTTTTTCGGCGGTGCTGTTCAGGCGCCGCCGCACTGTGCTGTCGTATGCCCCCGGAGCCCTCAAGGTTTTTAGGGGAAGGAACGGCACACGCATGGACCTGCTGCACAGCGCATCCACCGGGTTCAATACTGCCGAAACCTCGGCGATGGACGCGGCGCTGAAAGCCGCCGCCCTGGGCCCGCGCGGGGCCAACCCCCTCGTGGGCGCGGTGATCCTCGCCGCCGACGGGACGACCCTGGTGACCGGGTACCACCGCGGGGCCGGCACAGCCCACGCCGAGGCCGACGCACTCAACCAAGCCGCCGCAGCGGGCCTCGACCTCGCCGGCGCCACGATCGTGGTCACCCTTGAGCCCTGCAACCACAGCGGCCGCACCGGCCCCTGCGCCCAGGCCATCATCGACGCCGGCATCGCCGACGTCGTCTACGCCGTCGACGATCCCCACGACCCGGCCGCCGGCGGGGCAAAGACGCTGCGTTCCGCCGGAGTCCGGGTCCGGTCAGGACTGGCTGCGGATGAGGCCCTGGCCCTGAACCGGCGCTGGTTCGACGCCGTCGCGGCGCGCCGGCCGTTCGTCACGCTGCATATCGCCCAGACGCTCGACAGCCGGATCGCGGCCAGCGACGGAACCAGCCAATGGATCTCCAGCCCCGAATCGCTGGCCGACAACCATGCCCTGCGCAGCCGGATCGATGCGATCCTGGTCGGCACCCAGACCGTCCTCGTCGACAACCCACGCCTCACAGCCAGGAACGGCGCCGGCGACGCCATCGGGAAGCAGCCGCTGCGCGCCGTCATGGGCTACCGCGACATCCCTGCCGGCGCGGCCATCCACGGGGACGACGGGAACGTCCTGCACCTGGCCACCCGGGATCCCCGGGAGGCCCTGGACCAGCTGTTCGACGCCGGCGTCCGGCACCTTATGGTGGAGGGCGGCGCCCGGGTCCTCAGTGCGTTCCTCAGCGCCGGGCTGGTCGACGAACTCATTATCTATCTGGCCCCCACGCTGCTGGGCTCCGGCACACCGGCCCTGGACGGACTCGGCATCGGCACCCTGGCGGACGCCCAGCGCTGGACCTGGGACCCCGCCTCCGGCGGCGCCGTCCAAATCCTTGGCCGCGACCTCCGGCTGCACCTGAGCCCGGAATACACCGCCGGCGCAGGCCCGGCAGCTGACACCGCCGCAGGCTCCCAAGCCAATTCGACAGCCGGTGCCGCTGCTGGACGCGCGGCG
>JBFGBS010000485.1:0-2501 GCA_041567475.1 Arthrobacter sp. | reverse complement strand
GTTGTGGTCCCCACGTGATTCGGCCGCCAGTTCATCTGAGGAAATAGCATAAAAAGCATGTTCGGCAGCCGCTCTTCCGGTGACGGCTCGGTAGGAGCGGCTGAGGTCGGTTCGAGACACCACCCGGAGTTGTTCCCTGGTGTCCGCAAATCCGCGGAGCAAAAACTTAGGAACGTAGTGGTGTCTAGGCATTTCTTCAGACTAGCTGTGATCATAAGTGGGCTGCATCGCGTAGTCGGAGACCACCTGTCCGGGACGGATCCGTCGCGAATTCCTACACACAACGAAACCTCGCTGCGGGCGCGCAGGGTCCTTCTGAGTATTTGAAGCTTTGAGCACCACCCAATCGTGCGGTTCAGCACCACCGATCGTGCGGGAGAGCGCCAGTGGTGGTGTGGCTGGGAGCCACTGACGCTCTCCGTCATCGATTACGCGCTGGCCAGCGCGGTGTGCTCCCTCATGTTGTAGGTGCCCGTCTCAACCCAGATCGTGTTGTGGATGATCCGGTCCATGATCGCGTCCGCATGAACACCGGAGCCGAGGCGCTGGTGCCAGTCCTTCTGCGAGTACTGGGTGCAGAAAACCGTCGACGTTTCGCCGTAACGGCGCTCCATCAGCTCCAGCAGCATGGTGCGCATCGACTCTGTCGGCCGGTCCAGTAGCCACTCGTCAATGACGAGCAACGTGAAGGCGGCGTATTTGCGGAGGAACTTCCCGGCCCCGCCGGGGGTGTCCTGGGCGGCGACCCAGGCTTCTTCGAGGTCGGGCATGCGGACGTAGTGGGCGCGGATGCGGTGCTCGCAGGCGCGTTTGGCGATCGCGCATCCCAGATACGACTTCCCTGACCCGGTGAACCCCTGGAAGACGACGTTCTGCTGCCGGTCCACGAATGAGCAGGTGCCGAGCTGGGTCAGCAACGGCCGGTTCAGGCCGCGCTCGTCGAGCAGGTCGATGCGACGCAGGTCAGCGTTCGGGTAGCGTAGCCCCGCCCGTCGGATCAGCCCGGCGACCTTGGAGTGCATGAAGGTGGAGTAGGCGTCATCGACGACCAACCGCACCCGCTCTTCGAACGACAGACTGATCGACAGCGTCTCGTTCTGGGTGTCGATCGCCTCGAGCAGCTCGCTCGCGTTCATCTCCCGGAGTTTGCGTTTGGTCTCTCCGTCCAGGCGGCTCAATGGGTCCCTCTGGCGTAGTAGGCGCTGCCGCGGACGTATCCGCCATCATCGCCCTCAGGCTCCTCCGGGACGTGGCCGGTCTTGTCCTGCCCGGTATCGAGGATCGGCCTCAGGTGGGCGTAACGGGGCGATCGTATCGGCCCGCGCAGCGCGAGTTGGCAGGCGGCTTCGACCCGGGCTGGTGAGAACTTACGAGACAGACGCAGGACCGCCAGGGCCGGGTCGTAGCCGGCCTCCTCGATGGAGGCTGCTTCGAAGATTTTGCCGATCACCGTCACCGTGGCCGGGCCCATCCGGGCTGCCCAGCCCTCAATCCGGGCCCGGTCCCAGGCCTGCCAACTGCGTCCCTCGGGCAGGTCCGCGTCGTTCGTCTGATACTGATTCACCGTGCTTGCCGGCAGCAGCAGATGGCTGGTCAGGCGCTCATCCCCCCGGTAGACCTCCAGCATGGTGTCCGTGACGCGAAGGTCAACGAGAGAGCCGATGTGGCTGAAGGGGACGGAGTAGAAGTTCTTCGCCCAGACCACGTGGGCGTTCTTGTTCACCTTGCGCCGGTAGGACCACGTGCTGATCTCGAACGGGGCTGCCGGCAGCGGTTGCATGAGCGGCAGTTCCTCGGTGGTGAAGACGCTCAGCCGGGACCCGGGGCGTTTCTGGAACGGTTGCCGGTTATAGGCATCGATCTGCTCATAGACCCGGGTGCGCAACTGCGCCAGGGACGTGAACTGCTCGGCCCTGAGCCCTGCGATGACCCAGGTCGCGACGTGGGAGACCGTGTTCTCGACGCTCGCCTTGTCTTTTGGAGCCCGAACTCTGCCCGGCAGCACGGCGGCCGAATAGTGAGCCGCCATCTCGCGGTAGGCGTCGTTGAGGACGATCTCTCCCTCGCGGGGGTGGGAAATCACCCCGGTCTTCAGGTTATCGGGCACCAGGCGCGGGACGGTGCCGCCGAAGAAAGCGAACATCGCCACATGGGCGCGCAGCCACGACTCCTGCCGCATATCCAGGCTCGCTTCCACGAACGCATACCGGCTGAAAGGCAGGCAAGCGACGAACAAATACACCTTCGAGATCTCACCCGAGGTCGGATCCAACAGCTCCATCGTGGGACCGGACCAGTCGACCTCGATGCTGCGGGCGGCCTTGTGACCAACCCGGGACGACGCCCCGGTCACGGCGGCGTGCCCGCCATAGAGCCGGCAGAACCGGTCATAACTCATCACCGCCTGCCCTGCGCGAGAAGACGCGTCGACATACTCCTGGTGCAGCAGCTTCAACGTCACCCCCACCCGGGCCAGCTCGGTGTGCACCCGGGCCCAGTCC
>JBFGBS010000484.1:0-2503 GCA_041567475.1 Arthrobacter sp. | reverse complement strand
GATCCGGATCGCCGGCGTCGAGGCCGGCCGCGGCACCGCCCCGGGCGGCCAGATGCTGGCCCTTGGCGACAGCCTGGATTCGCTCCCGGGCACCGCGATGATCGAGCCGGTCTTCGGCCTGGCCGGGAAATGGATCCCGGCGGAGATGCGCCACAATGCCGAAATGACGGGCTCAACCGTGATCGACCGGGTGTCCGTCCTCGTCACGCACCTGTCCTCCATCGTCAGCTCCAACGCGGCCCGGCTGCTCTCCCGCGAGGATGTCCGTGTCCTCACCGAAGGCGTCCGCAAGCAGAGCCCCGCTGCCGTCGACGAACTCACGCCCGCGCTGCTCTCGCTCGCGGAGGTCCAGCGTGTCCTGCAGGGCCTCCTGGACGAACAGGTCCCGATCAACGACCTGGCCCGCATTTACGAGGCCCTCACCCTCCGGGCCAAGATGACCACGGACCCTGAATCCCTCGTGGAAGCGGCACGGCAGGCGCTCGGCCCGGCACTGACGGCGAAATTCATGGACGGGCCGGTCCTGAACGTCATCATGATCGACCCGGTCTTGGAGCAGTCCATGCTTGAAGACATGCGCCCGGCGGAGGGCGGCAGCCAGATTATGATGGGCCAGGACAAGCTCGACAGCGTGCTGCGCTCCGTCAGTTCCGCTGCCGACGCCGCCGCGGCCGCGAACCGGCAGGCCGTTCTGGTCTGCGCCCCGGCGCTCCGGCCCGCGGTGCGCCGGCTCATCGGGGCCCAATCGGGTTCACTGCCGGTGCTCTCCTACCGGGAAGTGACCTCCTCCAACGTCCAGATCGAAACCGTAGGAGTCGTACGCCATGCCGAACCGCTATCGGCTTAAAGGGTCCACGCTGGCGGAAATCCGGCAGAAGGCAGAGCTGCAGTACGGCCCATCGGCCCGGATCGTCTCCGCGGAACGGGTCATCAGCCCGGGCATCGCCGGGCTGTTCGCCGGCGACCACTTCGAAGCGCTGGTCGAGGTGGGGCCGCCCGATGAAACGATTTCGGGCGAAGTCATCCCCGACGCCGGGCTGCTGGCCGGGGACGCGGACAATGCCGTCCCGGCCTTCCGGCCGGCCGCCCGCCCGGCCTCCCGGCCGGCCGCCCGCCCGGCGTCCCGCTTTTCGCGTGCCGCTGCGGCGCCGAAGCCTCCCGTGACGCTGGCCGGCGCGCGTCCGGCACCGTCCAGCACCCTGCAGGATCGCCCCGAGATCCCCGCGGCCCGATCGCACCAGCTGCAGGGCGCGGCGATCGCGGCACTCCTGGAAGAAGCCGACGCCGCTGACCGGGGCCCCCACGACGAGCGTCCCGATGACCAGCGTGCCCATTCACAGCGTGCCCAGGACCAGCGGGCCCATGGTCAGCGTCCCGCGGGGGTGTCCACCGCCTCCCCGGATTTCGCCGAACTCCTGGAACAGCTCGGCGCCGGACTGCAGCCGGTACCGGTATCGGAACCGGAACCGTCATTCGTGAACGCCACCGGTGGCTCCGCGTCCGCGGCCCCGCTGGCCGCTCCGGCCGCGAAGATACCTGCACCATCCCCCCGTACCGGCGTCGGAGATCTGGTGCTCCTCGTCGGGCTGGGGGACGACGCGATGGACACGGCGCTTGCCATGTCGACGGCGGCGGGCGGCGCGGACGTCCGGACCGGGGGAGCGCTGTCCGCCTACGGCCACCTGCATGTGGACGGACGCCAGGGCGCGACGGCGGCCCGGGCGCACGCCGTGCTGACGGACCGGACCGTGCTGGTCGCCTATGGCCTGAACCGGGCCCGCGAGGCAGCCGAGAAACCGAAGGAGCTGGCGGCGCTCGCGGCCGACCAGGTCTGGCTCGTCGTCGATGCCGGGCGGAAGCACGAGGACACGGCCCGGTGGGTGAACGCGCTGGCCTCCGAACTCCCGGTCACAGCCATCGCCATCGTGGGCGCGGCCGAAACCGGCACGCCGGAAAGTGTCAACGGTCTCGGCCTTCCGGTGGGCTGGATTGACAACCGCCAGGCCCGAAGCGGACAACTGTGACACGGCGGGGCATCCCGGACCGGTCCCGCATCGCCGGCAACGAAGGGTAGATTTAGAGCATGCTGGTACTTACACGCAAGCCGGGCGAACAGATCATGATCGGCGACGGAATCGTCATCACGGTCTTGGAAGGCCGCGGTGACGGTGTTCGGATAGGCATTGAAGCCCCCCGCGGGGTGTCAATCCAGCGCCGCGAGGTCATCGAGGCCATTGCCGCGGCCAACCTTGCCGCGGCGAATGCCGGACCGGGCACAGAGGACGCACTCCGTGGCCTGATGCCCCCGGCCCCGGCCCCCGTCCGCGATGCCTAGGCTCCGGCCCCTGCGTTTTGCCGGGGCTTAGCCGAGATACTCGGCGACGTGCCGCTGCTCCGTTTGTCCGAGCACCGCAAGGGCGTGGTCGACGGTTCCGGTCAGGGTCAACTGGTCCAGCTCGCTGAAAGTCCCGGCCGGAGGCGCCCCCGAGGCCACCTTGAGCCG
>JBFGBS010000483.1:0-2503 GCA_041567475.1 Arthrobacter sp. | reverse complement strand
TTCCGTGTACAGGCCCGTCTCCGGCAGCCCGATCCGGAGTGAATCGGCCAGGCGTTTGAGTTCGCGGACTCCGACGCCGCCGCTGCGCAGGGTGCTGAGAGGCTGTTCACGGACGGCGTTGAGGAGTTCGCCGACGACCCTCAGGGTTTCGGCGATCGCCCCCAGCGCCGCGTTGCGGCGCAGCGAGGCGGAGGTTTGGCCCAGCCGGGGAACCGGCGGGGAGAGGGTGAAGTTTTCGATGACGTGACCGCCGCGCAGCGCTAATCCCACGCTGTGGGGCAGCTCAACGTGGGCGGCGTCCAGCGGGACCAGCAGCCCCCGCGCGAGCAGCCAGTCCACCGGACCGGCGTCGTGGGTTTCGTGCAGGACCGACGCCCGCCGCTGTGCTTGCGGAACAGCCCCCATGGCCCAGTTCCCGAACCTGGCCAGCAGCGCCTCCGTGCGGGGCGGGGCAGTGGCAAGGATCTTCGCCAGCGCCTCCGGTGTGGCCGTCCAGTGCTGGAGAGCCAGCGCGGCGTCCATGGGCGTCGTGGCGGGGGAGATGGCGGCGCCGCTGTGATGGAGTTCCGCCACGAGGTGCACCACGCGTTGGGCGAAGCCGGGCTGGAGCCGCACCAGCTCCGTGTAGCTGCGGCCCAGGCCGGCAGGGTAGACGCCGATCACGTCCTTGAGGCTGCCCGTGGGCAGGAAGAACCGTTGCTTTGTCCCGGCCGGGACGTTCACGCCGTGCGGCGGGTCAGCCCGGTGGACGAGCGCCAGCTCCTGTAAGGAATGCAGCAACCGTTCCAGCGCCGTGAGGGTGGAGCCTTTGATCAGCCGTTTCAGCATCGCGGCCGAGGCGCTGTGGCCGGTGTCGGCGTTGGTGCACAGGTGCAGTGTCTCCAGGACCTGCATTTCCGGGCGGTTGAGCCGTTCCAGTGCCCGCTGCACGCTGACGCGGCTGCTGGCCCGGGCGGCCAGCGCCGGGAAATCGGGGACGCCGGGGGTCATAAGGTCCGGCCGCGCGGAGAAGAGGGCACGCAACGATTCGTCGCTGCGTGCCTGCAGTTCCTTGCTTAGCGCCCGGATAAGAGACATCAGTGCCTACGTTACCTCTCCCGAGGCTCTGCCGGGCGGCGGCGGGCCATGACGTCCGCGATGACAAGCACAAGCATCAGGAGGAACGCCAACGGCAGGCCGTACAAAGCGGTGGACGTAAGCCAGGCGGGTGCTACCGCATCGTTGGCGGCCATGCCCATAACGCCGCCGACAGCTGCCAGGGAAAAGACGGCGATCGAGGCAGCGATGATCAGTAGGGGCCGCCGGAAACGAGGAGCTGTCATAGGGCCAACGCTAACAGCACAGGGTCGCCCGCGCCTCAAGGCGTCAAAGTAGGCAAGGCAGGATAACCTTGGGGTACAGACCCACACGGTCGGTGCCGTCACATCCTGAACCCGCATATCCATGCGGATGCGGTGACAGGCCGCCGTGTACCCAGCAGAACGAAGAAGGTTGATTACGTGCCCACCGGCAAGGTCAAATGGTATGACAAGGAAAAAGGCTTCGGATTCCTCGCCGGCGAGGACGGCCAGGAAGTGTTCCTGCCCAAGTCCTCGCTGCCCGAGGGCGTCACGGAACTGAAGGCCGGCACCCGCGTTGAATTCGGGGTCGCCGATGGCCGGAAGGGCGCCCAGGCCTTGGGCCTGCGCGTCCTGGACAAAACACCGTCGATCGCCAAGGCCAAACGGCCCAGCGCCAGGGACCTTGCCCCGCTGGTCCAGGACCTGGTCTCCGTGCTGGACAATTTGTCCGGGACGCTGTCCGCCGGCAAGTACCCGGAAGGCAACAAGGGCAAGGCAATCGCCGCCGCGCTCCGCAAGGTTGCCGACGAGCTGGACGTTTAAGGACCCCCGATGACTCCGGAATCTGACCAGCTCCCGCCGCGGACTACGGACCCGTCCGGAACCAGCGCCGCCGGGGCCCGGCCGAAGGCCGGTGTGCCGGTGTGGCGGACGGGAAAGCCCGACGCCGTCCTGGCGGCCGCCGTCGACGTGGCCCGCAGCGCCGTGGAAGGCATCGCCCCGGCCGGGCAGATCGGCCGGCATCTGGCCGCCCGCAGCGAAGGCGACCGCCTCGTGACGCATCTTTTTGAGTCCAGGCTGCCCGGGTACCTGGGATGGCAGTGGTACGCCGTGCTGACCCGCAACTCGCGGTCCAAAGTGGTGACGGTCAACGAGCTTGGCCTGTTGCCCTCGGAGGACTCGGTCCTGGCTCCGGCCTGGATCCCCTGGGCCGAACGCGTGCGCCCTGAAGATGCCCAGGACGAAGCGCCCGCCGAGGCTGTCCCGGCCGGCGAACCCCGCGACGAATCCGCGGACGACTCCGCGGACGAATCCGCGGACGATGACTCTGACGCCGCCGCCGACAATGACCCAGACGACGACGCAGAAGATGACTCAGACGACGCACCCGCCGACGAGCGTGAAGCCGCGCCCAAGGCGGACTAAGGTTTGCCGCGCGGGGT
>JBFGBS010000482.1:0-2503 GCA_041567475.1 Arthrobacter sp. | reverse complement strand
GACGCGGTCGCCAGACGCCACAGCGGGTTGTGTATCGGGGGTCTCAGGCATCGGCACGATCTAGCGATCAAGCCATTCGACGGCCGGCGCCACGGCGCTGGACGTGTCCGGGTTGGCGGCCCACCACGCTGCACACGCAGCCCGCCAGGAATCGAGGTCATCAGGATGACCGCCGATCCGGACAGTCGCTCCGTCCACGGTCGCCGTGGAGGCACCGCAGCGGAACCGGCCGTTGTCGTTCTCGACGGAAGGATACGGCCGGTACAGGTCCGTCAGGTCCCGGATCAGGAAGTCCGGCCGCTCGAGCGTCCGGGCGGCGAGGATGGATTCCGTCGTATCGACGCCGGTGAGCACGGCAACCGTGGCAAACCCGGCGTTGTTTCCGCCGAGAATGTCGGTGTCCAGCCGGTCGCCGACAACCAGCGGCCGGTCAGCGGCCAAGCGTTTCGCGGCGGTGTGGAACAGGGGCGCCTCGGGTTTGCCGGCAACCAGCGGCCTCTTGCCGGTGGCAGCCGCCACCGCCGCGACCAGGGTCCCGTTTCCGGGCGCGATTCCCCTTGCCTGAGGAATGGACATGTCCGTATTCGTCGCCACCCACTGCGCACCGCCGGCAATGACGTAGGAGGCTTCGGCCAGGTCTTTCCAGCCAATTTCCGGATTAAAACCTTGAACGACGGCGACCGGGTGATCCTCCGCGCTGCGAACCGGCACCAAGCCCACAAGCTCGATTTCCTGCGCCAGCGCGCTGCTGCCGGTGATGAGCACGCGGGCTCCGGCCGGGAACATGGAGGCCAACAACGCCGCAGCCGCCTGCGACGAGCTCACGACCTGGTGGTCGTCAGCCGGGGCGCCCAAGTCGCGCAGGTGCTGAGCCACCTGGGCCGGCGTGCGGGAGGCGTTGTTGGTGACGTAGCCGAGACCTATGCCCAACCCGGCAAGCTTGCGCAGTGACTCCACTGCGCCCGGGATGGCGTGCGGGCCTGCATACACGACGCCGTCGAGGTCCGACAGCAGGGCGTCGAACCGTGAGATCAGGTCTGTTCCGGCCATTCGATTAGTCCCCCGTGCGTTCCGTGTGGTCTCCGTGCTGGGCCTCCGCGCCGGTCATCTGGTCCCGGTCGTCCGCCGAGTCCGGGTCGTCCGCCGAGTCCGGGTCGGCGCCTGCGAACTCGTCCTCTTCCACGGAATCCTCATCGGATTCTGCGTCGTCGGACTCGAAGTCGCCGGCATCGGCGTCGTCAAAGCTTGCGTCCACGGGGTCAGCGCCGGGCTCGGACGCGGGCAGGCCCGCAACGGAGGCAGCACTGGCGGCGCGCGGGGCCGCCGAATCAGCGGCAGCGGCAGAGTCCGCCGACTGCTGCGCAGCAAGGCGGCGCTGCTGTGCTTCGGCGCGGGCTTCTTCTTCCTCGTCCCAGCCGAGGTCGATGATGTCAGGTTCCTCGTCAGTTCCGAGGCCGAGTGCGTGCTCGGCGACCCCGGCCTGGTGCTGCCATTTGCCGGCTTCGGCTGCGCGGCCGGCGGCGGTCAGTGCATCGGCGTAGGCGCGGAAAAGCCGCGGGCTGTAGGAGAAGGCCCGGTTGATGTCCAGCTGGGCGATCTCCAGCTCGGAGACTGCGGCATCGAGCTGGCCGAGGTCCGTGCGGGCGCCGGCCGCGACGATGGCGAGTTCAACCTTGCCCGGGGCGTCCAGATCCTTGGCTTCTTCGGACCTGACCATGTCCAGGGCCCGATCCGGGCGGCCAAGGCCACGTTCGCAGTCCGCCATGACGGGCAGGTGCATGTTGGATCCGCTAATACGGCGGTAGGTGCGGAACTCGCGCAGGGCTTCGCCGTAGTGACCGGCAGCATAGGCAGTCAGGCCAACCGCTTCGCGGACGGCGGACAGCCGGCCACCGCGGCGGCTTGCCGCCAGGGCGTGCTGGAAAGCGAGTTCGGGTTCTTCATCGATGAGGCGCCCGGCCATCACGAGGTGACGGGCGACCCATTCGGCGCTGGCAGCTTCGAGTGTCTTGATCTGGTGCTGCGTGGCGCGGTCGAGTTCCTTGCCCGTGACATCCTCGTCGATCTGCGGTGAACGCTCGCGGTCCGGCCGGTTGGCGCTGCGCAGGTCCCGGGCGTTGGGGACGCGGGCCGGGCGGTCTTCGGGGCGGTCGCGGCCGAATTGGCGGGGACCGGAGTCGCCCCGGTCGAAGCTACGAGCGGGACGGTCATCGCGGTTCCCGAACGGCTTGCGGTTGTCGCCGCCGCCGTAAGGCTTGCGGTCGCGGTCACCGCCACTGAACGGCTTACGATCGCGGTCACCACCGCCAAAGCTCCGGCGCTCTCCACCATCGCGGGCCGGACGGTCATCGCGGCTGCCGAACGGCTTACGCTCACCATCACGGGCGGGACGGTCATCGCGGCTGCCAAACGGCTTGCGGTCGCGTTCACCACCGCTGAACGGCTTGCGATCGCGGTCACCACCGCTGAACGGCTTACGCTCACCATCACGGGCGGGACGGTC
>JBFGBS010000481.1:0-2510 GCA_041567475.1 Arthrobacter sp. | reverse complement strand
GAGCTTTTGCGCCCGGGCGAGGGCCGGAAGCTCCGCCGGGATGCCGTCGAAGGCGTGGCCCTCTTCCGGTCTTTCCGACTTCTTGACGGCGTCCCACGTCAGGACGATCTCCGGGACGGTTGCGGGGAAGGTGTCCTGCAGGGTGCCGTCGGCGCGGAACACGTGCGGGTTGCGGCGGATCATCTTGGCCGCGACGCCCCGGGCGACGTCATCGAACGTAAAGGCGTCGCGCTCTTCGGCGAGCCGGGCGTGGAGGACGACCTGCAGGAGGACGTCGCCCAGTTCGCTCTTGAGTTCCGCCTCGTCTCCCCCGGCTTCGATGGTCTCCGCCAGTTCGTACGCTTCCTCGAGGAGATATTCCACGAGGGACTCGTGCGTGAGGGCGCCCATCCAGGGACAGTGTTCGCGGAGGGCCGCAATGACCCCCAGCAGTTCCTGCAGCCCCTGGACGGGCGGTCCGTCTGCTTTAGCCAAGGTCGGCGTAAGCCTCGTTGATGTACTCGACCAGGGCTTCTTTTTCTTCCAGCGGCAGGAAGGCCGCCTCGGCCGCGTTGAGCGTCAGTTCCAGCAGGTCGTCGAGGTCGTAGTCGAACGTCTCCACGAGGAGCTCGAATTCGTCCGTGAGGGTCACGCCGCTCATGAGCCGGTTGTCGGTGTTGATGGTGACGTTGAAGCCGAGCTGGTAGAGCATGTCCAGCGGGTGGCTTTCGATGCCTTCGCCGAATCCGGCGATGGCTCCGGTCTGCAGGTTCGAGGACGGGCAGATTTCCAGGGCGATGCCGCGGTCGCGGACCCAGCTGGCGAGGTCACCGAGCGTGACCAGGCCGATGTTGTCGCTGACCTCGCCTGAGTCGTCGTCCGCGTCCGCGGCCGCGTCCGCGGCCTCGTCGTCCTCGAACTCGACGGTGATGTCTTCTGCGATCCGTACGCCGTGGCCCAGGCGCAGGGCCCGGCCGTCCACGAGCGCGGACTGGATGCTTTCGAGGCCCGCGGCCTCTCCGGCGTGCACGGTGGCGGGGAAGTTGTGTTCGGCCAGGTAGGTGAAGGCGTCCTTGAACCGTGACGGCAGGAAACCGTCCTCGGCTCCGGCGATGTCGAAGCCGACGGCGCCGTTGTTGCGCTGCCGGACGGCCAGTTCGGCGATCTCCTGGCCGCGGTCCGCGTGGCGCATGGCGGTGATGAGCTGGCCCACCTGGATGTCGCGGCCGGTTTCGGCGACGGCGTCGACGCCGGCTTCCAGTCCGGCCTGGACGGCCTCCACGGCTTCATCCAGGCTCAGGCCCTGGCGCAGGTGCTGCTCGGGTGCCCAGCGGACCTCGCCGTAGACGACGCCGTCGTCGGCCAGGTCCTCGACGAACTCCTTGGCGACCCGCATGAGGCCCTCGCGGGTCTGCATCACCGCGATGGTGTGGTCAAAGGTTTCGAGGTAGCGCACCAGCGAGCCGGAGTCGGCGGACTCGCGGAACCACTCGCCGAGGGCTACGGGATCGGTCGAGGGCAGGGTGTGACCCACCGCCGCGGCAAGTTCGATGATCGTCGCCGGACGCAGTCCGCCGTCCAGATGGTCGTGCAGGGAGACCTTGGGGAGGGCCTTCAGGTCGAAGTCGAGGTCAGGGGCAGCGTCAGGAATAGTGTCAGTCACGTTCCCACCTTAGGGTCGCTGGTCCTCCGGCGCTACTTGCCGGCGGTGTCGGTATCCGCGGACGGACCGGCGAGGGCGACGCTTTCCGTGCGCGGACCGGCCGGATCCGCGGCTTCCGCGGCGGGCTCCTGAGGCTGCTCGTCATGCCGGGCGAGGCGTTTGTGCCACCAGCGCAGCGCGTGGTCGATCAGGATGCCGAGCAGGATGGCGAAGACGACGGCGATCCCGGCGCTCAGCAGCGGGTTGTGGTGCAGCCACGGGAACGAGCTGGCAAGCAGTCCGATGCCGATGGAGTAGGCGACCCAGGTGACACACGCCATCGCGTCCAGGGCGAAGAAGCGGCGGCGCGGGTAGCCCGTGGTCCCGGCGACGTAGTTGACGGCGACGCGTCCCCACGGAATGTACCGGGCGGTGAAGATCAGGACGGCGCCGCGTTTCTGGAGTTCCTCGCGCGCCCAGGCGAACGCCAGTTGGACCTTGGGCCGGCGCATCCAGCGGAATCGTTCCAGGCCGATCCTGCGGCCCAGCAGGTAGGCCATGTTGTCACCGGCGATGGCGCCGATCAGGGCCGTCACGCCGAGGATCCAGAGGTTCGGCTGTCCGCTGCGCAGGGAGAAAGCCGAGAGCGCCACGATGAGCGTCTCGCTCGGGACCACCATGGCGAAGCCGTCCACGAAGAAGAAGACCAGCAGCAACGGATAGATCCACCACTGGCCGGCCGCGTGGAGAACGGCGTCATTGATGAATTCCACGCAGGCACTGCTCCTCGACGATGATGGGGCTGACTAACGGGCGGGCAAGCACCCGGTGGATCCGGCGGGACCGGGCCGCTCCCAGTGTCCCATGGCCGCCTCGGGTTCCGCTACGG
>JBFGBS010000480.1:0-2510 GCA_041567475.1 Arthrobacter sp. | reverse complement strand
GGGCGGCCCGGGCGCCGTAACTGTAGAGGGCATGCTGACCGCCGTCGTGCGTCGTCAGCTTCTGTTCTTTCACGTTCCCATCTTAGAACCGTGCCCGTCCCCGCCCGGACACCGCGTACCCCGGCAGGGCCGCATCCGGCGCGTGTTCAGCCGCGGCAGCTGCCAAAGCCGCGCAGTCTCTGGGCAGGCCCCGTTCGGCTACGATCCGAGGCTTTGGCCGAGCGCATATCCGTCGGCAACCCGGGTGTCCGTGCGGGGTGCGGGCTTGTCGATGAGCGTCCGGTACAGGGTCATGTAGTCCTCAACCATCCGCCGCGCGCTGAAGCGGCGCTCGGCCGTGCTGCGTGCAGCGGCCCGGTCCAGTCCGAATGCTTTTTGGAGGCCATCCGCCAGCCCCGGGAGGGTATCTGCGAGAAACCCCGTCTGCCCGTCGTCGATGATCTCCGGTGCCGAGCCCCGGGGGGTCGCCACGACGGGGGTGCCGGCCGCGAGCGCCTCGATCATCACCATTCCGAACGGCTCCGGCCACTGGATCGGGTTCAGCAGCGCCACGGACTCACCGAGCAGCTGGTATTTTTCCGCGGCAGTCAGCTCGCCAAGGTAGTCGATGCCGTGACCAAGCTGCGGTTCGATGACCTCGCGGAAGTACGCCTGCTCGAAGGAGTCCCGCATTTTGGCCCCGATCCGGAGCTGCAGCCCGGCCAGGCGGGCCGCGTGGATGGCCTGCAGGAGGCCCTTGTCCGGGTGCATGCGGCCCAAGAAACAGGCGCCGCCGCCGTGCGTGGGGCTGTAGGGGACGGTCCGGACATCAATGCCGTGGTGGATCACGGCGGCGATGCCCAGGTCCCGGGCCATCCACGCCTGATGACGGGAAATGGCGACCAGGGCGGAACCGGGCCGCATGGCCCCGTAGATCCGCCGGAGTTCGCCGTCCACCGGGCCGTGCAGGGTGGCGGCCCTGGGCCGCTGCGGTCCCGGCCGCCGGTAGACCGGTCCGAGCAGGGTGTGATCATGGATCACGTCCACCTCGGTCATAGCCTCGTAGGCCCGCAGGACATGGAGGAGCTCCTGGCGGCCTGAATCCATGGACACTGCCGTCGACGGCGGCGCGGCGGGAACCAGCGGAACGGGACAGGTGCTATCGCCGGCGGCGGCCAGGATCACCTCATGGCCGGCCTCCGTGAGTCCGGCCGCCAGCGCATCCACGACGGCCTCGATGCCCCCGTAGGATGGCGGCGGAACAGGAATCCACGGCGGCGCAATCAATCCGATACGCATCATGGCCTCCCCCGAATGCCCGGTTTCCTAATGCCGTAAGACCCCTGAGACCGTGATCAGGTCCGCGTCCGGAGCCTCGGTGCCGGCGTGAAGCCGCATGGAGGCCGGCATCCCGGTCACAGTCGGGACGTTGTCCGTTACCTCAATGGTCAGCCGTGCCCCCGCGAGCGGTACCTGCTCCTCGCGGAAATGACCGAATCCCTCCGGAAAAGCCGGACTCAACCACAGCTCATCCTTGAAGGCGACCGGATCGAAACGCAACAGGGTCCGGATCAGGTGGATCGGGGCGGCCGAAGCCCACGCCTGCGGCGAGCAGGACGTCGGGTAGCCCACCGGGGGCCGGTCCGGTTCCCGTCCGAAGCCGCAAAAAAGCTCGGGGAGGCGCCCCCCGAAGGCGGCCGCGGCGTCCAGGGTCGCGGTCGCGACGCGCTGGGCCGCCTCGACGAAGCCATAGCGCATCATTCCGGCGGCAATGAGGGCATTATCGTGCGGCCATACGGAGCCGTTGTGATAGCTGACGGGGTTGAACGCCCCCATGGACGTTCCCAGGGTCCGGATGCCCCAGCCGGAAAACATGTCCGGGGCCAGGAGGCGGTCCACCACCAGGGGAGCTTTGTCGACGTCGACGATTCCGGACCATAGGCAGTGGCCCATGTTTGAGGCGCAGGCGTCCACCGGGCGCTTGTCCCGGTCCAGCGCAACCGCGTAATAGCCGTGCTCGGGCAGCCAGAACCGATGGTTGAATTCCTTCTTCAAGTCAGCAGCGCGGCGCGCCCATCCGGCGGCCGCGGCGGTGTCGCCCGAGTGCAGGGCCAGCAGCCCACGGCACACGTAGGCGCTGTAGACATAGCCTTGCACTTCGCAGAGGGCGATCGGTGGCTCGGCCAAGGTTCCGTCGGCGAAGTTTATGCCGTCGTAGGAATCTTTCCAGCCTTGGTTGAGCAGGCCGTGCTTGGTGGACCGTTGGTATTCAACGAACCCGTCACCGTCCCGGTCCCCGTAGTTCATGATCCAGTCCATGGCCCGATCGGCATGGGGAAGGAGCGCGTGCACAGCCTCGGCGTCGAGCCCCCAGCGGCTGATCTCGCCCAGAAGGACCACAAACAAGGGGGTCGCGTCCGCCGTACCGTAGTAGCATTTTCCGCCGCCCAGGGCCAGGGCGGCGCTGGAACCAAGGCGCACCTCGTGCAGGATCCTGCCGGGCTGCTCCTCCGTGAGCGGATCAACGCGGC
>JBFGBS010000479.1:0-2512 GCA_041567475.1 Arthrobacter sp. | reverse complement strand
GGCCGGTCCGGGCAGCAAAGGCAACCGCGGACTCCGCCGCCAGATCCAGGAGTTCGTCGACTTCGGCAGGGGCAGGCCGCCGGGACACTGGGACGGCCGGCTCATCTGGCAGCTCGCCGCGGCCGATTCCCTGATCATCGCTTGGCTGGAGCTCCCGCCGGAGCAGCTGAACGCCGCCGAAGCCCGCTATCACGCCGACTTCCGCGCCGTGCACGAGGCCCTGCCGTTTGCCAACCTGGTGCAGGCACGAGTCAAAGGACCCTAGGGCCCTTGCCCGTGTGCCGGGGATGATCGGGCGGAAATTCCGGGTTACTCCGGACCCCGCAGCCGTTCCATCTCGCGGCGGTCCTTCTTGGTGGGACGTCCGGCGCCACGGTCCCGCTGCGGCAGGCCAAGCGCCGGCGCCGCCGGGCGCGGCGGCGTGTGGTCCGTAAAGCAGTGCGATGCCGCCTCCGCGCCAACGCGTTTGACGATCAGCCGGCGGACTTCGAGGATCCTCTCATAGCCCGGCTGCCGGACCCGGATGGTGTCGCCGGGCACCACAGTCTGCGACGCTTTCGCCGGCTTCTCGTTGAGGCGCACGTGGCCCGCGCGGCAGGCCGCGGTGGCAGCCGAGCGCGTTTTGTAGGCCCGGATTGCCCAAAGCCAGGCGTCGATGCGGGCAGTGGCCGGAGAGGAAGGGATGCTTGTCATGGCTGCGACCGAGTATAGCCGCCGGTCTCCGCGACGCTGGTCCCGGCGCCGCCGTGGGTGAACCGCCCCGCGACCAGCGTCGCGGAGACCGGCATCGCGGCGAACACGGCCTCCGGCACCGTCAGCGGATCGGCATCGAGAATCGCGAGGTCGGCCGGGTCCCCGACCCGGATCCGGCCCCGGCCGCGGGTTGAGGCCGTCAGCGCCTCCTGCCGGGTCAGGGCCTGTTCCGGGTGCCAGGGGGGACGTCCGTCCTGGCGTGCCCGGGTGGTGGCCGCCGACATTGCGGTCCAGGGGTCGAGTGCGGCCACCGGCGCGTCGGACCCCAGCGCGAGGGTGGCCCCGGCAGTCAGCAGGGACCGCAGCGGGAAGGCCCGGTCCGTGCGGCCGGCCCAGTTGGAGTCCGCGGCGTCGCGGTCATCGAGCGCATGCGCCGGCTGGACGCTGGCTGTCAGGCCCAGCGCGGCGAAGCGGGAAAAATCCTCCTCCCGGACGAACTGGGCATGCTCAATACGGCCGCCCAGGCGCACGGCGGCGAACGCGTTAAGCGCCACCTCGTTGGCGCCGTCGCCGATGGCGTGTATGGCCGGAACGAAACCCGTGACCCGGGCCCTGCCCAGGAGCGCGGTCAGCTCGGCCTCGCTGACGGTGAGCAGGCCGTGACCGCCGTGCGGGTAGGGGTCGACGCAGTAGGCGGTCCGGGTGTTCAGCGAACCGTCGATCAGGACCTTCAGCGGGCCGACCGTCAGCAGCCCGTGGGTGCCGGCCACGTCCTGGCCGGTCCGAAGCCCCTCGGCCGCGGCACGGTCAAGATCCTGCGGGTAGACCGCGGCCTCCACCCGCACGGCATCAAAGCCAGCGGCGATCCGGCGCAGCCACACGTCGCGGTTCCAGGTCATCTCAAAGTCCACAACACCGACGACGCCGCGCGCGGCGGCCGCCCGGCCGGCCTCCCGCACCCACACATCAACGACGTCGTCCGGCAGCCGGCCAAGCTCGCGGGTCAGCTCGAAAGCCGGATCTTCGCGGAGCAGGCCCGACTCGTCCACGCTCACCCCGTACTTGTCCGCGGCCGCACCGTTAAGCCAGACGCAGTGCAGGTCATGGCTGATCAGGGCTGCCGGCCGTCCGGCGGCGGCGTCATCGAGCAGGGCACGGCTGGGGGCGTCGGGCCAGACGGCATCGCGGAACCCCACGCCCACCAGGGTCAGCCCGTTCGCGGCGGCGTCCATTCCGGCAACGGCGGAACGGACGACGTCGGCGGCCCCGCGGGCGGAGGCGGCGGGGGAGAGATCGATCCGGTTCGCGGCGAGGGCCCATTGGGTGAAGTGGACATGCTCATCCCAGAGCCCGGGGATGGCATAGCAGCCGCCGAAGTCCACTGCGTGCATGCCGGCTGGACGTGATCCGGCGGGCGTGATGGCCGATACCTTTCCAGCGCTGATGTGGACATCGCAGGGTTCGTCGTCCCCCGGCTGCCGGACGGAGGCCAGGATGAGATCGGGCGGGGCCGTAGGACCGTGGGTTTGACGCATACGCATCAGGCTATGGCCCCTGATCGCCCCGGTACAACGCGGTCCCGCGCCAGGTAAGGGACTTTCGTCCCTTACCTGGAGGGGGAAGACCGGGAAGGGTGGGACTGGAGCGGTTCCCGGAAGATATTGGGGGAGGAACCGCTGGCAGGAAATGCACGATCGGTCTCATGCAGTTTTTCTGGAAGGAAACGGCGCATTGCCGGTTCCGGCTGCAGCGTGAAACGGCAGGAGACCAAGCATTATGGGCAGGTACAGTGCACGATTCGGATTTGCCGGGGCCCCGG
>JBFGBS010000478.1:0-2514 GCA_041567475.1 Arthrobacter sp. | reverse complement strand
GGGCCAGGAGGGCCGACGTCGGGTAGCAGCCCGGCACGGCGATCCGGGTGGCGCCGCGGAGGGCGTCGCGCTGCCCGGGAAGTTCGGGCAGGCCGTAGGGCCAGGTTCCGGCGTGGGCCGAGCCGTAGAACTTTTCCCACGCGGCCGGATCCTCGAGCCGGTGGTCGGCGCCGGCGTCGATCACCAGGGTGCCGGCGGGCAATTGGGCCGCGATCGCCGCGGACGCGCCATGGGGCAGGGCCAGGAAGACGACGTCGTGCCCGGCGAGGTTTTCCACGGTGGTGTCTTCGAGGATGCGGTTGGCCAGGCCATGGAGATGCGGCTGCAATTCCCCTAGTCTGGAACCGGCGTTGCTATGGGCCGTGATGGCACCGATCGTGACGTCCGGATGTCCGGCGAGGAACCGCAGGATCTCGCCGCCGGCATAACCGCTCGCGCCGGAGACGGCAACAGAAATAGTCATAGCATCGACTATACAGCAAGAGTATGCATAGGTGCCGATATTTATGCATGCATCACGTGTGTCCGGGTTTGGGCCGGCGCGTATGCTTGAACAAGGGCGATCAACACCGTGCAGCTGCGAATGTCAGGTGCAATGTTGCCCTTTACAGTTAGAGGCACGCGCTTTATGACCACCTCCTTCGCGGCCTCTGCCGCTCCGACCGTGCGCCCGCCATCCCGGGTCCGTCAACCAAACGCCGTCGTACTGAGTTACTCGGAGCTTCTCAAAAGCGTCAAGGCTGCCGGTCTCCTCGAGCGCCGGGTCGGGTTCTATGTCACGGTCTTTTCGGTCCTGGTTCTCCTGATGACCGCCACCTGGTTCGGTTTCGCGCTGATCGGCGACAGCTGGTTCCAGCTCCTGATCGCCGCCGCCCTCGGCATCCTCTGCACCCAGCTCAGCTTCCTGGCCCACGAGGCCGGCCACCGGCAGATCTTCGCCTCACGGCGCGCGAATGACTGGGCGGCCCGGCTGCTGGCCACCTCGGTTGCCGGCATCAGCTACTCGTGGTGGGAACAAAAGCACGGCGCGCACCACAACCATCCGAACGTCATCTCCAAAGACCCGGACATCGCCACCGGCGCCATCGCCTTCCACCCGGAGGCCGCGGCAACCCGGCAGGGACGGTTCTCTTTCCTGACCCGCAAGCAGGGCTGGTTCTTTTTCCCGCTGCTGTTCCTGGTCGGGCTGGGGCTGCAGATCGACTCGATCAAGTTCATCGTCCGCCGCGCCAAGGTCGCGCACCGCTGGGTTGAAATCCCCATCCTCGCCGTCCGGCTCAGCGTCCTGCCCGTGCTGGCCTTCACGTTCCTCCCGCTGGGCATGGCGTTCGCATTCATCGGCGTCCAGCTCGGCGTCTTCGGCTTCTACATGGGCGCCTCCTTCGCGCCGAACCACAAGGGCATGCCCGTGCTCCCGGCAGACAGCCGGGTGGACTTCTTCAGCCGCCAGGTACTGACCTCGCGCAATATCTCCGGCGGCCGCTGGATGGACATCCTGCTCGGCGGCCTCAACCGCCAGGCCGAGCACCACCTCTTCCCCGACATGGCCCGCCCGCAGCTCGACAAAGCAGCCGTGATCGTCCGCGAGTTCTGCGCAAAACACCAGGTTCCCTACACGGAGACCACCCTGCTGCAGTCCTACGGCATCATCGTCCGCTACCTCAACGACGTCGGGCTGGCCGCCGGACGCCACTTCGAATGCCCCATGGCCACGGTCACGCGCCGCTTCTGACCGGCGCTCCGTTTCGGGCCGCGTCGTCGTCGCCAACTACTGCGCCGCGCGGCTGGTATCCCTAGGATGGGTGCAGGAGCCGGGCCCGGACGTCCGGCCATGGCGTTCAGCGCGGATCTTTTCCGCCCGGCAAGGAGAGACATGATGCATGCAATCACCGCCCGCGAGGCCGGCGGCCCCGAGGTCCTCACGCTGTCCGAGAGGGAGCTTCCGGTTCCTGGTCCCGGCCAGTTGCTGGTCAAGGTCACCGCCGCGGGCGTGAACTTCATCGACACCTACAAGCGCAGTGGCGCCTATAAGGTGCAGTACCCGTTCACGCCCGGCTCCGAAGCCGCCGGAACCGTGGAGGACCTGGGCGAAGGCGTCACCGGCTTCTCCCCCGGCGACCGGGTGGCCACCGCCGAGGGCACGGGCTGCTATGCCGGCTACGCCCTCATCGATGAGGACAAGGCGTTGCCCGTCCCGCACGGCCTCGACGACTTCACCGCCGCAGCGCTGCCGCTGCAGGGCATGACCGCGCACTATCTGATCAATTCCACGTTCAAGGTCGAACCTGACCACACGGTGCTGCTGCACGCCGGTGCCGGCGGCGTCGGACTCCTGATGATCCAACTCCTCAAGGCCAGGGGTGCGCACGTCATCACCACCGTCTCGACGGATGAGAAGGAACAGCTTGCCCGCGACGCCGGAGCGGACCACGTGCTGCGCTATGACGGCTTTGCCGCCAAGGTCCGAGACCTGACCAGCGGGACGGGCGCCGACGTGGTCTACGACGGCGTCGG
>JBFGBS010000477.1:0-2520 GCA_041567475.1 Arthrobacter sp. | reverse complement strand
CCTTGTGGAATAACGTGATCCGGGTTACCTTTGAACCGTCCCTCAATGAGGAGGACAGCGACAAGCGATTGGTCAGGATCATGCGGCAGCCCCAGCTCTTCCCGGGACATACCCGACGACAATCGCCCGTAATGCCGACGCCGTCTGTATGCAGCGGCCCCCGGCATTCCCGTCCTGAATTTCAGGACTGAAGAACACGGCCACAAGCCGACCCTTGAACCTGCAGGCACGTATGCCGTCCCTTTTGTAGACCCCAATTTCTTGTTCCCGAGAGGTCACTCCATGTCACAACTGCCGACCGCGGCTCCGCCCGTCGACGAGTATCACGATCGTTCTGCATCGACGCTTGACGTCGTCCCCACGGCAAAGGAGCCCGGCCGCCCGCCGACGAGCGACCGGCTGTACAACCAGGACCTCGCCCCGTCCATGATGAAAGGCCGCCGCTGGAGCGCCTACAACATCTTCACGCTCTGGGCCAACGACGTGCACAGCCTGGGGAACTACGGCTTCGCGATCGGCCTCTTCGCCCTCGGCCTCGGCGCCTGGCAAATCCTGCTTTCCCTCGGCGTAGGCACCGTTTTGCTCTTCCTGCTCCTGACGCTGTCCGGATACATGGGCTACAAGACGGGCGTCCCGTTCCCCGTTATGAGCCGCATTGCCTTCGGCATCCACGGCGCCCAGATTCCGGCGCTGATCCGCGGCGGCGTAGCCATCGCGTGGTTCGGCATCCAGACCTATCTGGCCTCCCTGGTCCTCCGCGTCCTGCTGATCGCACTGGCTCCCGGCCTGGCGGAGCTGGACAAGGACTCCATTCTCGGCCTTTCAACCCTTGGCTGGGCGTCGTTCCTGGCCCTGTGGGTCGTCCAGGTCATCATCGTCCGATACGGAATGGACATGATCCGCCACTACGAGGCCTTCGCCGGACCCATCATCCTGATCACCATGACGGCCCTGGCCGTCTGGATGTTCGCCCAGGCCGGCGGCTCCATCGCACTCTCCACACCGGATGCCCTCACCGGAGGCGCCATGTGGCGGGAAATCTTCGCCGGCGGCGCACTGTGGGTCTCCATCTACGCCACGTTCGTCCTGAACTTCTGCGATTTCACCCGCTCCTCGACCACCCGCAAGTCCATCATCAAGGGCAACTTCTGGGGCATCCCGATCAACATGCTGTTCTTTGGCCTGATCGTCATCGTCATCACCGGAGCCCAGTTCAAGATCAACGGCGTAGTGATCGGCAGCCCCTCCGACATCGTCGAATCGATCCCCAACACCTTCCTGCTGGTGGCCGCTGCACTGGCCCTGCTGATTCTGACCATCGCGGTGAACCTGATGGCCAACTTCGTCGCCCCGATCTATGCCCTGACCAACCTCATGCCGAAGCGCCTCGATTTCCGCAAGGCCAGCCTGGTCAGTGCCATCATCGGCCTGGTGATCCTGCCCTGGAACCTGTACAACAACCCGGCGGTCATCGTCTACTTCCTGGGCGGCCTCGGCGCGCTCCTCGGCCCGCTGTTCGGCGTCATCATGGCCGACTACTGGCTCATCCGCAAGACCCGCATCAACGTCCCGGAGCTCTACACCGAAGACGATCAGGGCGCCTATTTCTACACCAAGGGCGTCAACATGCGGGCCGTCGCAGCATTTATCCCCGCGGCCATCATTTCGCTCCTGATCGCCTTCATCCCGGCCCTGCAGCCGGTCGCCGCGTTCTCCTGGTTCATCGGTGCCGGTATCGGCGCCCTGGCGTACTTCCTGGTCGCGGACCGCAAGCGGGAGTTCCACGATGTCTCCGGCGAGCCGATCGCCGTGCCCAGCCTGCACTAGACCGCCCCCTCAGGGCCGGTCCGCCCGCACCGGGCGGACCGGCCACTTCCCGCACCAGACGACCCGAAAGGCACCATGCGCATCCTCGTCGCAAACGTCAACACCACCGCTTCCATGACGGAATCAATTGCCGCGCAGGCCCGCACGGCCGCCGCGGCCGGGACCGAGATCGTCGGCCTCACCCCGCGCTTCGGTGCGGACTCCTGTGAGGGGAACTTCGAAAGCTACCTCGCGGCCATCGCCGTGATGGATGTTGTCCTCGCCTTTCCCGAACCGTTCGACGCCGTGATCCAGGCCGGCTACGGCGAACACGGCAGGGAGGGGCTCCAGGAACTGCTGGACGTGCCCGTCATCGACATCACCGAAGCGGCCGCCAGCACGGCGATGTTCCTGGGTCACAAGTACTCGGTTGTCACCACCCTGGACCGGACAGTCCCGCTTATCGAGGACCGGCTAAAGCTCGCCGGACTCGACGCCCGCTGCGCCTCGGTGCGCGCCAGCGGCCTGGGCGTCCTTGAACTCGAAGAGTTTCCGGAGCGCGCCGTGGAAGCAATCCTGGACCAGGCCCGGCGGGCCGTGGAAGAGGACAAGGCAGAAGTCATCGTCCTCGGCTGCGGCGGCATGTCCGGACTGGACGAGCAGATCCGCACGCGGCTCGGCGTTCCCGTCGTCGACGGCGTCGCAGCCGCCGTG
>JBFGBS010000476.1:0-2527 GCA_041567475.1 Arthrobacter sp. | reverse complement strand
GCTTGTACTCGAGCGAGACCGGCGCGTCGCCGAAGTTGCGGCCCTCAAGGCGGACGAAGGCCCACTTGCGGTCATCAAGCCACTGGACGTAGTCGGACGGGCCGATGTGGACGTCCTTGGCTGCGAGTTCGGCCTCCACGTTGGAGGTGACGGCCTGGGTCTTGGAGATCTTCTTGGATTCCAGGCGGTCGCGCTCGAGCATGTTCTTGAAGTCCATGTTGCCGCCGACGTTGAGCTGGTACGTGCGGTCCAGCGTGACGCCGCGGTCTTCGAAGAGCTTGGCCATCACACGGTGCGTGATGGTCGCGCCGATCTGGCTCTTGATGTCGTCGCCGACGATCGGGACACCGGCAGCCGTGAACTTGTCCGCCCATTCCTTGGTCCCGGCGATGAAGACCGGGAGGGCGTTGACGAATCCGACGCCGGCATCGATCGCGGCCTGCGCGTAGAACTCGGCGGCTTCCTGGGAACCGACCGGCAGGTAGCACACCATCACGTCGACCTGGGCGTCCTTGAGCGCCTGGACGACGTCCACGGGCTCTTCGGTGGACTGTTCGATGGTCTCGAGGTAGTACTTGCCCAGGCCGTCGAGGGTCGGTCCGCGCTGGACGGTGACACCGGTCGGCGGGACGTCGGCAATCTTGATGGTGTTGTTTTCGCTGGCGAGGATGGCGTCGGCGAGGTCGAGGCCGACCTTCTTGCCGTCCACGTCGAAGGCTGCCACGAACTGGACGTCGTTGACGTGGTACTTGCCGAACTCCACGTGCATCAGACCCGGGATCGTGGCCTGGGGGTCGGCATCCCGGTAGTACTGGACGCCCTGGACCAGCGAAGTGGCGCAGTTACCTACGCCGACGATTGCAACACGAATCGGATGTGAAGACACGGAACTCCTTTGAGGGGAAAAATCTGGTGCCCGGCACGGCCGCCCCATCGTAAGCGACGGCGGCAGGCGGGTTCGGTGCCCTGCGGCACCCTTTGCATCTTACGTCAACGGCGCCGGGGCCGTCGTTGTTCCCGACCGGCCCCGGCGCCGTGGACGCCGGACTGGAAAACTGTCGGACCGCTACTTCTGCGCCCACAGGTTGATGTCGGATTCGACGGCGAACTCATCGATTGCCGTCAGTTCCTCGGCGGAGAATTTGAGGTTGTTGATGGCCGTCAGCGTGTCTTCGAGCTGGGCGACGCTGGAGGCGCCGACGAGGGCGGACGTGACGGAGGATCCCTTGGACTGTTCGCGGAGGATCCAGGCGATGGCCATCTGCGCGAGCGACTGGCCGCGGCCCTCCGCGATCCGCTTGAGCCCGCGGATGCGGTTGAGCTTGTCCTCGGTGATCATGTTCTCGTCCAGCGACTTGTCCTGCGCGGCGCGGGAGTCGGCCGGGATGCCGTCAAGGTAGCGGTCCGTCAGCATGCCCTGCGCCAGCGGGGAGAAGGCAATGGAGCCTGCCCCCACCTGGTCCAGCGCCTCGTACAAGTTGGGGCTGCCGTTTTCGGTCCAGCGGTTCAGCATGGAGTAGCTGGGCTGGTGGATCAGCAGCGGCGTGCCGAGCTCCTTGAGGATCCGGGCTGCTTCCAGGGTCTGCTCCGGGGTGTAGGAGGAGATGCCGGCGTAGAGTGCCTTGCCGGAACGGACGGCCGTGTCCAGGGCGCCCATCGTCTCCTCCATCGGGGTCTCCGGGTCCGGGCGGTGGCTGTAGAAGATATCCACGTAGTCCAGGCCCATCCGGTTCAGCGACTGGTCCAGGCTCGCCAGCAGGTACTTGCGGGAGCCCCACTCGCCGAACGGGCCCGGCCACATGTGGTAGCCCGCCTTGGTCGAGATGATCAGCTCATCGCGGTAGGGCGCGAAGTCGTCCTTCAGGTGGCGGCCGAAGTTCGTCTCGGCCGAACCGGCGAGGGGTCCGTAGTTGTTGGCCAGGTCGAAATGGTTCACACCCAGGTCGAAGGCGCGGCGGAGGATGGCGCGCTGGGTCTCGAACGGCTTGTCGTCGCCGAAGTTGTGCCAGAGTCCGAGGGAGATGGCGGGGAGCTTCAGGCCGCTGCGTCCGACGCGGCGGTAGGGCATGGAATCGTAGCGGGACTCCGCTGCAACATAGGTCATGGGTGCTGTCCTGTCTTATTTGCTGATGATGGCGGCGCTGTGGCCGGGAAGTTCGAGTTGCCCGGCGGCGAGCCGCACGCCGTCGTCGGTGGCCAGCGCGAGCGAGGTTCCGGCCGCGGGGACCGTCCGCGCCTCGGCGGAGAAGTTCATGGCCACCTCGGTGCTGCCACGGCGCAGCAGCAGCCACCGCTCGTCCTCGTCGAAGTCCACGGTGGTGTCCCCGAAGCCCGGGTCCGTGAGGTCAGGGGTGGAGCGGCGCAGGGCGATGAGGGCGCGGTAGAGCTCCAGCAGGCGGGCATGCTCTCCCCCGCGGGCCTCGGCCCAGTCGAGCTTGGACCGGGTGAAGGTCTCCGGGTCCTGCGGGTCCGGCACGACGGCCGGGTCCCAGCCCATCCGTTCAAATTCCTTGATCCGGCCCTCGGC
>JBFGBS010000475.1:0-2528 GCA_041567475.1 Arthrobacter sp. | reverse complement strand
GTCAAGGCTGTCCAGCGCCTTGTCTCCGAGGCCGGCAGCACCCGGATCGAACTCGAAGGCAACGTCACCTCCTCCGTGCCGTTCCTCGGCGGCAAGATCGCCGACGCGGCCGAGCCGATGGTAGGCAAGGCCCTGAACATCCAGTCGCAGCAGGCCCAGGCCTGGCTCGAGAGCCACTAGCCCGTGCAACTGCCCCCTGTTCTGGCCGTCGTGCTGATCGTCGCCGGCTTGTGGTCCCTCATCGTCTGGCCGCAGTTCCTGCGCCGGGTGTTGAAGGACCCGCGGGCCCGCGACGCCGGCGGCAACGCCACCCGCTTCCTCACCGTCCACATTGTCCTCGTCAGCATCTCGCTGGTGCTCGGGGCGGCGACGGCCGCGATCGGGGCGGCAACGCTCTTCTAGGGTGAGCGTCCCGGCACGGCCGCGGACCTCCAGCAGTGAGAATGCCGGCGGCGGTGGCCGCCGGCATTCTCATGAGCGCAGGCCCTCGCTGCCTTCCGCCCGGGGGCTGGGCGGACCGGTCATCCGGCACGTAGGCTGTGAGCACGCGACGGGGAGGAGATCAGTGCAATGCGGATTTCGGTGATCGGGTGCGGGTACCTCGGTGCGGTTCACGCGGCCTGCATGGCCCGGCTCGGCCACGACGTCATCGGGATCGACGTTGATGCCGCCAAAGTCGCCCAGCTCTCCAGCGGACATGCCCCGTTTTACGAGCCGGAGCTCGATGACCTCCTGACCGAGCTGGAGGAGACCGGCCGGCTCCGGTTCACTACGGACATGGCGGCCGCGCGCGGCTCGGAAGTCCACTTCATCTGCGTCGGAACCCCGCAAAAGCGCGGCGAAAACGGTGCCGACCTGAGGTTCGTTGATGCCGCGGTTGCAGCCCTCGCCGCCCACGTCGGCCCGGGCGACGTGGTTGCCGGGAAGTCCACGGTTCCGGTGGGCACCGCTGCCCGGCTCGCCGAGGTCATCACCGAGGCACAGCCGCACGCCACACTCGCCTGGAACCCGGAGTTCCTCCGCGAAGGCCACGCCGTGGCGGACACGCTGGGCCCTGACAGGTTGGTCTACGGCGTGCCCGACGGCGGTGAAGAGCACCCGGCGGTGGCGGTGCTGGATCAGGTGTACGAGATCCCGCTCGCCACCGGGACGCCCCGGCTCGTGCTGGATTATGCGACGGCGGAACTGGTCAAGACGGCAGCCAATTCGTTCCTCGCCACTAAAATTTCCTTCATCAACGCGATGGCCGAGGTCTGTGAAGCCACCGGCGCCGACGTCTCCCGGCTGGCCGACGCGATCGGGCTCGATGACAGGATCGGGCGCAAGTTCCTCAACGCCGGCATCGGGTTCGGCGGCGGCTGCCTGCCGAAGGATATCCGCGCCTTTATGGCCCGCGCCGGTGAGCTGGGAGCGGACCAGGCCCTGACCTTCCTGCGCGAGGTCGATGCCATCAACATGCGCCGCCGGACCCGAGTGGTGGAGCTGACCCGAGAGCTGTGCGGCGGAACCCTGATGGGGCAGCGCATTGCCGTGCTGGGCGCGGCGTTCAAACCCGACAGCGATGACGTCCGCGACTCCCCCGCGCTCAGCGCAGCGGCGCAGCTCCAGCTTCAGGGCGCCATCGTCACCGTCACGGATCCCCAGGCCCTTGCCAATGCCGGCCGGCGGTTCCCGGAACTGCCGCTGGAGCCGGACGTGGAGCTCACCCTGCACAAAGCTGACGCGGTACTGCTCCTGACCGAGTGGAAGCTCTACCGCGAACTGGACCCGCACGCAGTCAAGGCCCTCGTGTCGGCGCCACGCATCCTGGACGGACGCAACGTGCTGGACCCGGCCAAGTGGCGGGCCGCAGGCTGGACCTACAAGGGCCTTGGCCGGCCCTGAGTCCGCGCAACATGACCGTTCCCGCGCACATGGCCCGGTCCGGACGGATACCGCCTGACCGTATTCAGGCGGACGGCGCCTGGCCGGAAAGCGCCTGGCCGAGGGCATCCTCGGCCGCGACCCAGGACAGCATGGCGCACTTGACCCGGGCGGCGTAGCGGGACACTCCCTCGAACGCGGCGGCATCGCCGAGGATTTCCGGATCCGCAGCGACCTTGCCGCGCGAGCGGAGCACTTCCCGGAAGCTGTCGATGACCGTGCGGAGCTCCTCCGGGGACATTCCCTCGGCAAGGTCTGTCAGCACCGAAGCGGAGGCCATTGAGATGGAACAGCCATCACCGTCCCAGCGCAACCCATCCACCTGACCGCCGGACACCGTGACCCGGAGCGTGATTTCGTCCCCGCACACCGGGTTGAGCTGGTGCGACTGGCCCGTCGTTGCCCCCTCGGGCGCGGCGACGCCAGCCAGAGGGCTGCCGTGGCGGGCTTTGGAATGCTCCAGGATAATCTGCTGATACAGCTGGTCAAGACTCATCTATGGCTGTCCTTTAGGCTTGGAAGTAACCGCGGACGCCGGCTACGGCGTCGAGAAACGCGTCCACGTCATCTGTTGTGTTGTACAGGTAAGTACTGGCCCGCGTGGT
>JBFGBS010000474.1:0-2529 GCA_041567475.1 Arthrobacter sp. | reverse complement strand
TCGATGGTGGAGGCGAGGTACGTGCGTTCGCCGCCTTCCTCGTGCGCGCTGGCAACTTCGAAGAGCGTCGGGAACGTGGGCCAGGGCTGGTGGCCGGCGCGCTCCACCGGCGGCTGCTTGCCGATCGCGAGCGTAGTTACCGAGGCGGCCTGGTGCCGGTGCGCCGTGCCGAGGCAGTCCGCTCCGGTGTCGCCGCCGCCCAGGATCACCACGTGCTTGCCGGCGGCGTTGATCTGGTTCTCCACGGTCTCCCCCGCGACCACGCGGTTGGCGGGCACGAGGTAATCCATGGCGAAATGCACGCCGTCGTATTCGCGGCCCGGGATCGGCAGGTCACGCGGGACGGTCGCCCCGGTGGCGACGACGACGGCGTCGTACCGGCGCCGCAGCTGCTCCCACGTCACGTCGGTGCCGACGGCGACGCCGGTCCGGAAGCGGGTGCCTTCGGCCTTCATCTGCTCGAGCCGGCGATCCACCTGCTCTTTTTCCATCTTGAAGTCGGGGATCCCGTAGCGCAGGAGCCCGCCGATCTTGTCGTCGCGTTCGTACACGGCGACGGTGTGGCCCACCCGGGTGAGCTGCTGCGCGACGGCGAGCCCGGCGGGACCGGACCCGACCACGGCGACCGTCTTGCCGGTGAGCCGGGCCGGCGGCAGCGGGTTGACCCAGCCGTGTTCGAAGGCCTCGTCGATGATCGAGACTTCGACCTGCTTGATCGTCACGGCAGGCTGGTTGATCCCCAGCACGCAGGACGATTCGCACGGTGCCGGGCAGAGCCGGCCGGTGAACTCCGGGAAGTTGTTGGTCGCGTGCAGGCGCTCAATCGCTTCCTCGCCCTTGTCCCGCCAGACGAGGTCGTTCCACTCGGGAATGAGGTTTCCCAGCGGGCAGCCCTGGTGGCAGAACGGGACACCGCAGTCCATGCAGCGGCCGGCCTGGCTCTTCAGGACACCCTTTTCCTGTGCCTCATAGACCTCTTTCCAGTCCATGATGCGCACCGGAACGGGACGCCGCGGCTGCGTTTCCCGCTGGCGTACTTTCATAAATCCGCGTGGGTCAGCCACCGGTAACCTCCAGGATTCGAGACCAAACTTCTTCGCCGTCGGGGTCCAGGCCCTCTTCGATGGCGTCGAGACGGGTTTGCAGTACAGCCGCGTAATCGCGCGGCAGTACCTTGGTGATGCGGGCTGCGGTGTCGTCGAAGTTCTCCAGCAGCCGGGCCGCCAGCAGCGACTCCGTCTCCTCAAGGTGCTTGACGAGCAGCCCGTGGACGATGTCGCGGTCCTCGGCGTCGAGCTCGCGCAGCTGCAGCTCACCGGACTCGAGGGCCTGCTTGTTGACGCGGGTGCTCTGCAGGTCCAGCACATAGGCTGTTCCGCCGGACATGCCCGCGCCGAAGTTGCGGCCCGTGCGGCCCAGGATCAGGGTCTGGCCGCCCGTCATGTACTCGCAGCCATGGTCCCCGATTCCCTCCACCACCGCGGTGGCACCGGAGTTGCGGACCAGGAAGCGTTCGCCGACCTGGCCGCGCAGGAACAGCTCGCCGCTCGTGGCACCGTAACCGATCACGTTTCCGGCGATCACGTTCCGCTCGGCCGGGAACACGTTGGTCCGGTCCGGACGGACCACAATGCGCCCGCCGGAGAGGCCCTTGCCGACGTAGTCATTGGAGTCACCGAACATGCGCAGGGTGATGCCGGCGGGCAGGAAAGCACCCAGCGACTGCCCGGCCGTGCCGTTGAGCGTGATGTCGATCGTGTCGGTCGCCAGCAGGTCCGTACCGAAAGTCTTCGTGACCACGTGGCCGAGCATGGTGCCGACGGACCGGTCGGTGTTGATCACGTCGAGCGAAATCTTCACCGGTGAACGGTCGCTGAGCGCTTCGGCCGACATGGCGATGAGCCGCTGGTCAAAGTGCTTGTCGAGCTCGTGGTTCTGGCCGGTGAGGTTGCGCAGCGGCGCGTCATCGTCGAACTCGAGCCCATGCAGGATCGGGTCCAGGTCCAGGCCTTCGGCTTTCCAGTGGCTGATCGCTTCGCGGGCGTCGAGCATTTCGGCGTGGCCGATCGCTTCCTCGATGCTGCGAAAGCCGAGTTCGGCCAGGATTTCGCGGACTTCCTCAGCAAGGAACTCGAAGAAGTTGACCACAAACTCGGGCTTGCCGTTGAAGCGGGAGCGCAGCTCGGGGTTCTGGGTGGCGACGCCGACCGGGCACGTGTCCAGGTGGCAGACGCGCATCATGATGCAGCCGGAGACCACGAGCGGTGCCGTGGCGAAGCCGAACTCCTCGCCGCCGAGCAGCGCGGCAATCACAACGTCGCGTCCCGTTTTCAGCTGGCCATCGGTTTCCACGGCGATGCGACTCCGCAGGTTATTAAGCAGAAGAGTTTGGTGCGTTTCCGCCAGACCGAGCTCCCATGGTAAACCGGCATGTTTGATGCTTGTTTGCGGTGATGCGCCGGTGCCGCCATCGTGGCCGCTAATCAACACAACGTCAGCGTGCCCTTTCGCGACCCCGGCCGCGATGGT
>JBFGBS010000473.1:0-2536 GCA_041567475.1 Arthrobacter sp. | reverse complement strand
GACCACTACGGCCCTGACCTGGTCTCCTCCTCCGGGGGCATGAAGGTCGCCCGGCACCCGCACACCGGCCTGGCCACGGTCAGCTGGTTGTTCAGCGGCAGGGTCGAGCACCGGGACTCGGCCGGCTACACCGCGACCGTCCAACCCGGGGAGGTCAACCTCATGGTCGCCGGCCGCGGGATCTCCCACCAGGAACTCTCCGCCGCCGAGACGACTGTCCTGCACGGAGCGCAGCTTTGGTTCGCGCTGCCCGAGTCCACCCGCCACATGGCTCCCACGTTTGAGCACTACGCCCCGGAGCCTGTCCGCCGTGGCGCCGCCGAGTTGAAAGTTTTCCTCGGCTCCCTGGCCGGATCCACCTCACCGGTGGACACCTACACCCCGCCCCTGGTCGCCGCCGAGGCCACCATCAGCTCGGGCGGGACCCTGGACCTGGACCTGGATCCCTCATTTGAATACGGCGTCCTCCTCGACACCGGGAAGGTGGCCTTGAACGGCACTCCGCTGCCGGTGGACCACCTCGCCTACTTATCCACCGGACAGTCCCGCCTGGTCCTGCAAGCAGAGGACACGCCCGTGCGGGTGCTCATCCTGGGCGGCGAGCCGCTGGGGGAACAAATCGTCATGTGGTGGAACTTCGTCGGACGGACCCACGAGGAAGTCGTCGCCTACCGGGCCGCGTGGCAGGCGGAGATCGGCGCGGAACCGGCCGCCTCACCCGCCGACGGGACCTACCCCGACGGCGCCCCGTACCCGCGCTTCGGCCCGTTTCCGGAAGGAACCCCGGCACCACTGCCAGCACCCGTCCTGCCCAACGCCCAGCTGCGCCCCCGCGGCTAGCAACCGGCCTCCGGCTGCCACGATCACAAGGAGACCCCGTGGAACCAAAAACCATCACCGTCCGGCACGCACCCGAGAGCCACCGCCACGAGATACTCGACGGCGGCACCGCGATCGGGAAGACCGAGTACGTGCCCGCCAGCGGCCCGACCGACAGGGATCGGATTTTTTACCACACCGAAGTAAACGATGCCTACGCCGGCAAGGGCCTAGCCGCGGTCCTGGTCAAGCACGCACTCGATGACACCATCGCCGCCGGGCTGAGCATCATCCCCGTCTGCCCCTACATCAAAAGCTGGATACGCCGTCACCCGGAGTACCAGCAGCACGCCGCGCCCATCCGGCCCGCGCACCTTGCCGCCGTCGCCCACATCTACAAGCCCTGAGGTGCCGCGGACATGGGACTGACATTCCAGCACACCACCCTGGGCCAGCGCGTACTGTTTGGAACCGGCAACGCGGCCGGACATCTAGCCGAGGAGATCGAACGCCTCGGCGCGAGGAAGGTCATGGTGATCGCCTCCGCCAGGGAACGGGCCGAAGCTGAACGGATCACGGCCGGCATCAACGTCGCCCTGATCCATGACGACGTTGCCCCGCACGTCCCCCTCGAAAAGGCCGAACAGGCGCGGAACGCGGCCATCCACAACGACGTCGACCTGATCGTCAGCGTCGGCGGAGGCTCCACCATAGGGCTTGCCAAAGCCGTAACCCTGACAACCGATCTGCCTATCATCGCCGTGCCAACCACCTATGCAGGTTCCGAGGCGACCAACGTCTGGGGACTCACCGAATCATCACGCAAAACCACCGGCACCGATGACCGCGTGCTGCCCGTAACCGTCATCTACGACGCCGAACTCACCCTGTCCCTGCCCAAGGACCTGAGCATCGCCTCAGGCCTGAACGCCCTGGCCCACTGCATCGACTCAATGTGGGCGCCCCGCACCGACCCCATCAACCAGGCGCTGGCAGCCGAAGGCATCCGCGCCCTCAACCACGGCCTTCCAGCCATCAGCAGCAACCCCAACGACCTCACCGGCAGGGAACGGGCCCTGTACGGGGCGTACCTCGCCGCGGTCGCCTTCGCTTCCGCGGGCTCGGGCATGCACCACAAGATCTGCCACGTCCTGGGCGGCCGATGGAAAATGCCCCACGCCCAAACTCACGCCGTCATCCTCCCGTACGTCCTGGAATTCAATGCACCCGCCGCCCACGGCGCCGCCGACAGGATCGCCGCGGCCTTCCAAACGGACACGGCCATCAATGGGCTGAACGGGCTGCGGGACACGCTGGGCGCACCCCGGGCGCTCAAGGACCTAGGACTGGCCAGGGAAAACATCAACGAAGCCGTCCAGCTCGTCCTTCCCGCCATCCCCGCCTCCAATCCCCGCCCCGTCACCGAGGAAAACCTCACCGCCTTGCTTTTGGCAGCCCACGCCGGAACCTCTCCGGGTGAGCAGATCCGATGACCCCGGCCAATCCACATCGGCGTGGGCCACGGAGCGCACGCGAAAACGCCATGGGCGCCTGACCGTCCCACACCCCCGAAAATGCGGCGCCACGCTCTGCGTGGCGCCGCTTTTCGGCCCCTATACGGAATGATGGTAGCCACCATGACCCCACCAGAAGCTCCCGAGACCAACGGAAACGGCGACACCAAGGGCACCTCCGTCATCGTCAACGCCATCGCCGT
>JBFGBS010000472.1:0-2538 GCA_041567475.1 Arthrobacter sp. | reverse complement strand
GTGCTGTTCGGCGCCCGCACCGGCGGCGACGGCATTGGCGGCGCCTCGGTGCTGGCCTCGGAATCCTTCGACGACACCAAACCGTCCAAGCGCCCCGCCGTCCAGGTCGGCGATCCCTTCGCCGAAAAGATCCTGATCGAATGCTGCCTCGAACTCTTCAAGGGCTCCCTCGTTGAGGGCATCCAGGACCTGGGCGCGGCCGGTATTTCCTGCGCCACGTCCGAGCTGGCCTCCAACGGCGACGGCGGCATGGAAGTCGAACTGACCTCCGTGCTGCTCCGCGACCCCACCCTGACCCCGGGCGAGATCCTGATGTCCGAGTCGCAGGAACGCATGATGGCCGTAGTCACCCCGGAGAACATCGCCGCCTTCGAGGCCGTGATGGACAAGTGGGCCGTGGAATACTCCTGGCTGGGCGAGGTGACCGACACCGGCCGCCTGATCATCACGTGGGAAGGCGAAGTCATCGTCGACGTCGACCCGCGCACCGTGGCGCACGACGGCCCTGTCTACGACCGCCCCTACGCCCGGCCCGAGTGGCAGGACGCCCTGCAGGCCGACGCCTTCACGGGCTCGGTGCAGGACGCAGCCCGTCCGGAGACCCCCGCGGCGATTGCCGCCGCTGTCACCGAGCTGGTTGCCTCCCCGAACATGTGCAGCAAGTCCTGGATCACCGACCAGTACGACCGCTACGTCGGCGGCAACACCGCCATGGCCTTCCCCGACGACGCCGGCGTGGTCCGGGTGGACGAGGAAACCGGCCTGGGCGTGGCCCTGGCCACCGACGCCAACGGCCGCTACACCTACCTCGACCCGTACCACGGCGCGCAGCTGGCGCTGGCCGAGGCCTACCGCAACGTCGCCACCTCCGGCGCCGTGCCGATGGCCGTCAGTGACTGCCTGAACTTCGGCTCGCCCGAGGACCCGGACGTCATGTGGCAGCTGGCCGAGGCCATCCGCGGGCTGTCCGACGCGTGCATGGAACTGGGCATCCCGGTCACCGGCGGCAACGTCTCGCTCTACAACCAGACCGGCACCACCCCGATCCACCCCTCCCCCGTGGTGGCCGTCCTGGGCAAGTTCGACGACGTCGCCCGGCGGACGCCGTCGGGCTGGCGCGAGGACGGGCAGGCTATTTACCTGCTCGGCACGACGGCCGCGGAGCTGGACGGTTCGGAATGGTCGAACCTGCGCGGACACCTTGGCGGCCTGCCGCCCAAGGTGGACCTCGCAGCCGAACGCGCGCTGGGCGAGATCCTGATCAACGCCTCCCGCGACGGCATGGTCGACTCAGCGCACGACCTGTCCGAAGGCGGCCTCGCGGCGGCCCTCGTGGAGTCCTCGCTGCGCTTCGGCGTCGGCGCCCGGATCGCGCTGCAGGATGTCCTGGACCGCGACGGGGTGGACCTGTTCACCGCGCTGTTCTCCGAGACCCAGGGCCGCGCCGTCGTCGGCGTCCCCCGGTCCGAGGAGATCCGCTTCACGGACATGTGCACCGCCCGCGGCTTCGCGCACGCCCGGATCGGCGTCGTGGACGCCGCCAGCGGCACGCTCGAGATCAACGGTGTGGAGACCCTGTCCCTGGCCGCGCTCCGCGAAGCCCACGAGGGGACCCTGCCGAAGTACTTCGGCTAACCCTCCACCGCCCCAATGCAACGCGGGGTCACTTTTCGCCCATGAATCCCCTCGGGATGGGCGAAAAGTGACCCCGCGTTGCTGTTTAACGCTGGGGCTGGACCTCGTCCCAGGCCAGCTCGCGGTCGATCCGCAGCGCGGCCGGCGGCTGGTGGGCGATCAGCACGATGCACCGCTCAGCGGCCCACTCTTCGAGTTCCGTGATGAGCACGTGGGTGGAGTCCTCGTCGAGGCCGTTGAACGGTTCGTCGAGGACGAGCGTGTCGAAGGCGCCCACGGTGCACTGGATGATCCACAAACGACGGCGGTTGCCGGTTGAGAGCGTCTCCGCGGCGGAGTCCAGCCACGGGCCCAGCCCGTAGCGATCGGCGCGGCCGAGGGCCTCTGCGGGGTCCGCACCGCACCAGCGGCTGGCAAAGACCAGATGGTCCCGGACGTTCATCATCGGATAGAGGGCCGGTTCGGTCCGGCAGATCCGGCGCCGTTCGTGGGCCGCAGGGGACGCAGCCGGCACCCCGTTGATCAGCGCGTGTCCGCCGGACGCCGGCAAATACCCGCTGAGAATTTCGACCCGCGGCGGTCCAACTCGGTGTCCTGCCGGTGCTGCGCGAGTGCAGCACCAACGTCGTTGTGCACGCCGAGCCCGGAGCCCCGGTCCGGATCGTGCTGGACGCGACGGCCCGGGAACTGGCCCTGGAAGTCTCCAACCGGGCGGCCACCGGGATTCCCAACCCGGGCCGCACCCCGCGGGGCGGCTTCGGCCTGGGCTTCATGCGCGAGCGGGTTGAACGCCTTGGCGGCCGCCTGATGACGGGGCTGACGGACGGGCAATGGCGGGTCAGTGCCGTCTTCCCGCTGGCGGAAAGCAACGCGGAGTCAGATACGGCCCGTGTTGGCGCCGCG
>JBFGBS010000471.1:0-2540 GCA_041567475.1 Arthrobacter sp. | reverse complement strand
GAGGGACCACGCCGGGACCGGTGGGGCCGGCTGTTGCTTGCCCGGCACGTCAGAGTGCTTTGACTGCGCCGAGGACCTTCGAGAGGGAATCTTTGGCATCGCCGAAGAGGAGTGTGGTCTTGGGGTCATGCAGGAGTTCGTTCTCGATCCCGGCAAATCCCGGGCGCATGGAACGCTTCAGGAACACCACCTGCTGGGCCTGCACGACGTCCAGGATCGGCATCCCGAAGATCGGGGACCCGGGCGAGGACTTCGCCGCCGGATTGACGACGTCGTTGGCCCCCACCACAAGAACGATGTCCGTGTTGGCAAATTCCGGGTTGACTTCGGCGAGTTCGCGGAGCGCCTCGTACGGGACACTGGCCTCGGCCAGCAGCACGTTCATGTGGCCCGGCATCCGTCCCGCCACCGGATGGATCGCGAACACCACGTCAATCCCCCGGGCCTCCAAGGCCGTCGCCAGCTCAGCCACCGTGTGCTGGCCCTGAGCCACGGCCAAACCGTACCCGGGAACAATGACGATCCGTTGGGCGTAGCCGAGCTGGACGGCAATGTCCTCCGGTGAGGAGGACCGTACCGGCCGTTCACTCAGGGTGGTGGATCCCGCCGTCGAGCCGCCGCGGAAGGCCCCGAACATAATGCCGCCGACCCCCCGGCCCATGGCCGAGGCCATCACCTTCGTCAGGATGGTACCGCTCGCACCCACCAGCGTGCCGGCGACGAGCAGCAGGACGTTGCCCAGCACCACCCCGGAGGCCGCCACGGCGAGGCCCGTGAAGGCGTTGAGCAGGGAAATCACAATCGGCACGTCGGCCCCGCCCACCGGCAGGACCAGGAGCAAACCGGCCGCGAGCCCCAGCAGCAGCAGTGCGACCGCCCACCCGACGGAACCGGTCAGGACGATTACCAACCCGGACGCCACGGCACCGAGCACCACGGCCGCCATGGCCCAGGGCATGCCCGGGAACAGCAGCGGCCGGGTGCTGATCAGTTCCTGCAGCTTCGCCACCGTGACGGCGGAACCGGCAAAGGACACGGCGCCGACGACCATGGTGAAGACGACGGCCAACCGGACCCAGGGGTCCCCGGCATGGCTGAGTTCAAGGATGGCGACGAGTGCGGCCGCCCCGCCGCCGACGCCGTTGAAGAGCGCGACGAGCTGCGGCATCTGGGTCATGTGCACCCGCCGGGCCACCGGGACGGCGGCGGCGCAGCCTGCGACGATGGCGGCCAGGATCAGCGGGACGTTTTCGAGCCGGACCGAGAGGAACACTGTCACCACGGCGACGGCGGCACCTGCGGCGCCGATCGCGTTGCCGCGGCGGGCGGTCTTCGGCGAACTGAGGCCCTTGAGCGCCAGGATGAAGCAGACGGCTGCGGCGAGATACAGCAGACCGGTCACTTCCGGGGCGAGGAGGTTCATGGCTGCTCCCCCTTGGCCGCGTCCCCGGCGGCAGGTTTGGCCGGCTTCCTTGCTCCGAACATCTCCAGCATGCGGTCGGTCACCACGAACCCGCCCACCAGATTTGCCGTGGCCAGGACAACGGCCAGCAGGGCGATGGCCAGTACCCAGGGTTCGCGCGCCTGCCCGGCCACGATGATGGCCCCGACGAGGATGATCCCGTGGATGGCATTGGCGCCGGACATCAGGGGTGTATGCAGCTTGCTCGTGACTTTGGAGACGACCTCGAACCCGACGAAGATGGCCAGGACCACGACGGTCAGCAGTGTGATGGGCTCCATCAGGCCTCACCCTCCATGACCTCGGCGGCCAGCGCTGCCGCCGTCGCCTGGTGCCGCACGGTTCCGTCGCGCATCAGGCAGGCGCCGGCGATCACCTCGTCGTCGAAGTCCGGTGTCACGCGCCCGTCCGCGGTCATCAGGGCGAGCAGGTTGCTGACGTTCCGGGCGTACAGGCGGGAGGCGTCCGAGGGCATCGCGGACGCCGCATCCTGCATCCCCACGAGCGTGACGAACCCGCCCACGACCGGCACTTGGACGTCCTGGCCGGCAATGACGCCTTCGACGTTGCCGCCCGATTCGGCCGCGAGATCGACGACAACCGACCCGGCCCGCATGCCGGCCACCATGTCCGTGGTCACCAGCAGCGGAGCGGCCCGGCCGGGAATAGCCGCCGTAGTGATGAGGACGTCCGCCGCGGCGACGTGGGGGGCGAGCAGTCCACGCTGGCGCTGCGCCCGGTCCTCGCCGAGTTCCCGGGCGTACCCGCCCGGTCCTTCCGTGGCGGCGTCGAGGTCCAGGTTGATGAACGTGCCACCCATTGAGGCGACCTCATCCGCGGAGGCGGGGCGGATGTCGTTGGCTGAGACCCGCGCGCCCAGCCGTTTCGCGGTGCCGATCGCCTGCAGTCCGGCCACGCCCGCGCCGAGAACCAGGACCCGGGCAGGCCGGATCGTCCCGGCGGCGGTCATGTAGAGCGGAAAGAACCGCGGATACCGGACGGCGGCTTCGAGCACCGCCCGGTAGCCGGTGACCAGGGACTGCGAACTGAGGGCGTCCATGGACTGTGCACGGGAGAT
>JBFGBS010000470.1:0-2551 GCA_041567475.1 Arthrobacter sp. | reverse complement strand
CACCGCAGGGCTCGGGAGGTCACGGACGGAAACCTTGACTGCAGGGGCGGTGCCCTCGGCGGTCTTTGCGGCGGCACGGGCCTTGGCCAGGGCCACGGCGGCGGTCCAGTCCGGCGAAAGTGCGGGGTGCTTCTTGGCCGGGCGGGCCGCCGCGGCGGGCCGGGCAGGCCGGGGCGGTTCCTCCTCCTCTTCCCAGGAGGGGCTGAACCCGAAGAGCTCGGCGACGCCCATCAAGGCCATCGCCACAAGCCGGCCAAGGCCGGCGAACACCAGCGTGGCGACAAAGACAACAAAGAGACCGAGGAACATAACGAAGGCAACAGCCAGGGTCCCGAAAAAAGTCAGGTGCAGAGCGACAAGCGTCGGATCTCCCACTTCACTTCTCCTTTCCAGCCTGCAACAGGGTCTCCGGCCGCACTCGCGCCGGGCAGGAGCCCCCTCTAACCATACGGACTTTTCGGCGCGGAAACGGGCGGGTCCGGGGGCCGCGGGCAAGTTGTATCAAAGCCGTTATCCCGCGGCCGGTCCGCAGCGCCGGGCGGCTATAGTCGGAAACAGCCGTGCCGCCGCCACCCGCCCGGCCCGACGGAAGGAAGCCTGTGACGCACCCCACCACGCCAGCCGCCCAAGGGCCCGGCCGCGGACCGGACCGGGCGGCTTTTGCAGGAAATTGCCCGTGCCTCTCCGGCGAGCAATACAGCGCGTGCTGCGGCCGGTTCCATGGTGGCGCCGCGGATGCCCCGACAGCCGAGCAGCTGATGCGCTCCCGGTACAGCGCCTTCGTGCTGCTGGATGCCGGCTATCTGCTGCGGACCTGGTACCCGGGCACACGCCCGGCCGGCCTGGACCTGGACCCGGCGGTGCAGTGGCGCCGCCTGGACATCCTGTCCACGACCCGTGGCGGACCGCTGGACCGCGACGGAGTGGTCGAATTCGCAGCACATTTCCGGCACGACGGCGAACGCGGGGTCCAGCACGAAACGAGCCGGTTCGTGCGCGAGGACCGCCGCTGGTACTACGTGGACGGAACCAGCCCGGAGTAGGCCCGCGGAAGGTGCCGCACGGGTGCAGGTCAGCGGTACTTGCGGTGCAGGTTTTCCTTGACCGATGCCCGCGGGGCGGCATCGGCGATCCACGGGCCGGTCCCTTCGGACTGGTCCAGCACGCCGGCTTCGAGCCACTCGTAGTCCCCGGCCAGGACCTTCCGTGCGAGGCCGCGGTCGCCGTCGTCGGTGTTCCGCCACAGCTGGTCGAAGTATTCATCGACGCGGATCCGGGCCTGCTCGCAGTACGCCTCGGCGAGCTCGTAGGCGGAGGCGCCGCGCTCCGGGTCGGTCCGCAGCAGCATCTCGGCCCGGGAGCAGCAGGCGGCCATGGCGAACAGTTCGGCCCCGATGTCCACGATCCGGCCCAGAAACGCCTGTTTGTGCTCCAGCTGTGCCTGCCAGCGGCCCATGCCGTAGAAGGTCTGCCGGGCCAGCCGCCGGGAGGACCGCTCGACGAACCGCAGCTGCTTCGCGAGCCGTCCGAAGTCGCCGTAGGCCCGGGGGTCCAAGCCGGCGCCGGCGACCAGCCTGGGCAGCCATTTCGCGTAGAAGCCGGATGCGCCGACGGCGGCCCGCGCCTTGTCCTGCAGGCTTGCCTCCGCTGACGCGAGGTCACCGGCCGCGGCCAGGTGCGCGTCCACCGCCTCGCGCGCGATCAGCAGTTTCATGATCTCGGAAGAGCCTTCAAAGATCCGGTTGATCCGAAGGTCTCGGAGCTGCTGTTCGGCGGGGACCGCGCGTTCGCCGCGGGCCTGCAGCGAGTCTGCCGTTTCATAGCCGCGTCCGCCGCGGATCTGCACCAGTTCGTCGGCAATCCGGCAGCTGATTTCCGTGGCCCATAACTTGGCCAGGGCAGCCTCGATCCGGATGTCCTTCTGGCCGGCGTCGGCCATTTCAGCGGTGAGCTCAAAGACCGCGTCCAGGGCGAAGGTGCTGGCTGCGATGAATGCGATCTTCTTGCCGACGGCTTCGTGCCGGCCGACCGGGCGCCCCCACTGGGTCCGGGCGTTGGACCATTCGCGGGCGATTTTCAGGCTCCACCGTCCGGAGGCGACGCACAGCGCCGGGAGCGCGAGCCGGCCCGTGTTGAGGGTGGTGAGCGCGATCTTCAACCCCTGTCCCTCGCGGCCCAGCCGGTTGGCGGCCGGGACCCTGACCCGGTGGAACCGGGTGAGCCCGTTCTCGATGCCGCGCAGGCCCATAAAAGCATTACGGTTTTCGACGGTGATCCCGGGGGAGTCCATTTCCACGACGAAGGCGCTGATACCGCCCTTGTGTGCCGTGCCGGCCGCATCGGTGTGCGGGGGAACCAGCGCCATCACCACAACAAGTTCAGCGATCACGCCGTTGGTCGTCCAGAGCTTCACCCCGTCCAGGACATACGCCTCCCCGTCGTTGGTCGGCACCGCGGTGCTGCCCATCCGGGCCGGGTCGCTGCCGACGTCGGGCTCGGTCAGCAAGAACGCCGTGATCGCGCCGGCGGCACAGCGCGGCAGGTACTCCTT
>JBFGBS010000469.1:0-2558 GCA_041567475.1 Arthrobacter sp. | reverse complement strand
TTCGGGTTTCTTCGGTGTAGGTGGTGTGAGCTAAATGCTAGGTGTCGCTAGGGGTCAGTCTCCGGCTCCGGCCCCGGGAAATCCTTGGGGCCCCACGACAAAAACCGCGCCGTTACAAGGAACCGGTCACTCCAAACCCCCCTTTTTTGTGACTAAGGTCACGTAGACCGGTCTAGTCATCCAGATTACACCTATTTCGATTTGTAACTGGCGCAGTCCTCGCGTAAAGTAATTCGAGGTTCGGGGAACGAGAAGTTCACCAAGAGCCGAGAATGCGCCCATAGCTCAGCTGGATAGAGCGTCTGTCTACGGAACAGAAGGTCAGGGGTTCGAATCCCTTTGGGCGCACAGAGCAAAGATCCGCACCGGATGACCGGTGCGGATCTTTTGTTTAACCTGCCCCGGACGCCCGCAGGCCGGGCAGCCCTCGGCTGGCAGCCAGCCCGTGAATCGGCCCGCGGCCCGGCCGGAACCGGCTTGCCGCCGGGAGTACTCTAGGTGCCATGACGGAACCAGTAGTGCGGGAATTTGATGTCATTGTGATCGGCGCCGGCGCGGTGGGCGAGAATGTCGCCGAACGCGCGGTCCAAGGCGGCCTCACGGCGGTGATGATCGAGGCTGAACTGGTAGGCGGTGAATGCTCCTACTGGGCCTGTATGCCGTCAAAAGCGCTGCTCCGCCCCGGCACCGCCCTGCACGGAGCCCAGGCAGTTCCGGGCGCCGCGGAGGCGGTCACCCGCACGCTCGACGTGCCCGCCGTCCTGAAACGCCGCGACTCCTTTACTTCCCACTGGCAGGATGACGGCCAGGTCGAGTGGGCCAGCAAGGCAGGAATCGAGCTGATCCGCGGACACGGGCGCATTACGGCTCCGCGCCGGGTGGAGGTTGCCGGACTGGACGGCAACAGCTATGCACTCTCGGCACGCCACGCCGTCGTTGTGGCCACGGGGTCCCACCCGACCGTGCCGCCGATCGACGGCCTCGCGGACTCCGGCTATTGGACCCCCCGGGAGGCGACATCCGCCCAGGAGATCCCCCGCCGGTTTGCGGTCCTCGGCGGCGGGGTGGCGGGAACCGAACTGGCACAGGCTTACGCGCGCCTCGGGGCAACAGTGACCCTGGTGGCACGCGGCGGTCTCCTCGGGGCATTCCCGGAGCCGGCGTCCGCCCTGGTCGCGGCGGGATTGCGGGCCGACGGCGTCGACGTCCGCCTCCATACCGGCACCCGCAGCGTGAGCCGGAACGAGGACGGCTCCCTCACGCTCAAGCTCGACGGCGGCTCGGTCACCGCGGACGAGCTGCTCGTGGCCACCGGCCGGCACCCGGCACTGGAGGGGATCGGCCTTGAAACGGTCGGGCTGGCCGCCGAGGACGGCCAGCCGCCGAAGGTGACCACCGACACGACCGGCGTGGTCCAGGGGGCCGCAGGGAACCAGGTCGAAGCGGGCGCCGACGGCGCCCCCTGGCTCTACGCGGCAGGCGACGCCGCGGGGCGTTCCATGCTCACCCACCAGGGCAAATACCAGGCCCGCGCCACTGGCGACGCCATTGCCGCCCGGGCCAAGGGTGACCTTGACGGCCCGGCCGCGCCGTGGAGCCACTTCGCCAGGACCGCCGACGATCACGCCGTGCCCAGCGTGGTGTTCACGGACCCTGAACTGGCGAGTGTGGGCCGCAGTGCGGAGCAGGCCCGGAAGGATGGCTACAACGTCTCTTCCGTGGACCTGCCCATCCAGGTGGCCGGCTCGTCCTTGCACGCCGACAACTACGAAGGGTGGGCCCAACTGGTTGTCGACGAGGACCGCAAAGTCCTGCTCGGCGCCACGTTTGCCGGTCCGGACGTGGCCGAGTTGCTGCACGCGGCGACGATTGCGGTGGTGGGCGAAGTCCCGCTGGACCGGCTATGGCACGCGGTTCCTTCCTACCCGACCGTCAGCGAGGTCTGGTTGAGGCTGCTGGAGAAGTACGGGCTCTGAGTCCAGCGGGCGAGTCGCCCCGGTGAACCAGCCCCCTGCTCAGGCATGATTGTTCACATGCGGCACATGGGTAACAGCGGCAAGACCGCCATCGGAGCGATTCTCGCCGCGGTGGCGCTCCTGGTGCTGACCGGCATCACCCTGAACGCGACGGTACTCCTGTGGTTTGCAGCCGCTGCCGCCGTCGCCTATGTGGCGTGCGCTGCGGAGATCATCCGCCGCCGCCGGAACCGGACGCTGGCAGCCAGCTGTGTGGGCAGCATCCTGTTCACCGCATTCGGCATCGCATACCTGCGCCAGTGGGGTCTCGCCTTCACCACCGACCCCGAGGCGTTGTCCGGCCCGGTCGACTCCCCCTTCCCGGACCTGTACTTCTACCTCGCGGCGGCCTCCGGCGCATTCACGCTGCTCCTGCTGTTCGCCGGTGCCGTCCTCCCCGGGAGGCGCCACGGAGCCCGCTCCCCCGGGAACGCACCGCGCCGCCGCCCGGCCGCGACGCCGGCAGGCACGGCCAGGGGGACGTCAAAGGGGACGGCCAGGGCGTCGTCACCGCGATCGTCCGGCCGGCCGGCGGCTCCACGG
>JBFGBS010000468.1:0-2561 GCA_041567475.1 Arthrobacter sp. | reverse complement strand
TCCACGCCGCCGGCGTCCCGGGTGCCGGTCACTCCGGCGCCCTTTGTCTGCTGCAGGAGCCAAGTGGGGTTCGGCTGCCGCGTCTGTACGAGTCCGATGAAGGATTCGGCCGGGGTGAGGTAGCCGACCTCCCAGGTCGGTACGCCGCTGGCCGCGCCGGATTCCCAGCGCGCATAGTTGGCGCGGTACGCACCGTCCGTGTCAGGCACCGCGGGTGTGAATCCCGCCACATCGGTGGCGTTCCGTGACACGGCGGCGACATCGATGTTGGGGCGGTAACCGTCGGTCTTCGGCCCGGGGTTGAGAAGCACCACCGGGAGGAACACTGCGATGCTGACGGCCAGGGCGATAAACATGCCGACCACCGAGGCGTTGGCGCGCTTCGCTGCTGCGGCACGCAGAACCGGCTTCGCCGGCGCCTGGGGGGCCGCTCCGGGTGCGGGGGATTTGGGGGTAGCGGGGGACGTATCCTGCGATTCACTCACCCCTCCATCTTCCCGCATCTCGGCGGCGATCCCACACTCGGGCGGGCCGGGCGGGCCGGCCTTGTATTTCGTTGGCATGTCATCCTGGGGGCACGGGGCGCCGCAGTGGCTATGATCAGAAGCAGACAAACACCGCGTCGGATCCCTACGGCCGTACGGGTTCAACGATCGCCACTCGAAGAAGAGGTTCACGTGACACCAGCGCCTATGTCCCAGAAATACTCCACGATTTCTCCCTCGCTCGCGGTCGGAGCCGACGAGCCTGACCGCAACCTTGCCCTTGAGTTGGTCCGCGTCACGGAAGCGGCAGCCATTGCCGGGGGCCACTGGGTCGGTTTCGGTGACAAGAACAAGGCCGACGGTGCCGCCGTCGACGCGATGCGTTCCTTCCTCGAGTCTGTCCACTTCAACGGTGTTGTGGTGATCGGTGAGGGCGAAAAAGATGAAGCCCCGATGCTCTTCAACGGCGAGCACGTCGGTGACGGGACCGGCCCGGAGTGCGACGTCGCCGTCGACCCCATCGATGGCACCCGCCTGACCGCACTCGGCATCAACAACGCCCTGGCGGTCCTGGCCGTGGCCGAGCGCGGCTCGATGTTCGACCCGTCCGCCGTGTTCTACATGGAGAAGCTCGTCACCGGCCCGGAAGCGGCCGACATGGTGGACCTGCGCCTGCCCGTCAAGCAGAACCTGCACCTGATCGCCAAGGCCAAGGGCGTCAAGGTCAACCAGCTCAACGTCATGATCCTGGACCGCGACCGGCACCGCGGCCTCGTGGAGGAGATCCGGGAAGCCGGTGCGCGCACCAAGTTCATCATGGACGGCGACGTCGCCGGCGCCATTGCCGCGGCCCGCTCCGGCACCGGCGTTGACGCCCTCATGGGTATCGGCGGAACGCCCGAAGGAATCGTGACGGCCTGCGCCATCAAGTCCCTCGGCGGCGTCATCCAGGGCCGCCTCTGGCCCACGAGCGATGACGAGAAGCAGAAGGCAATCGACGCCGGCCACGACCTGGACCGGGTGCTGTCCACCAACGACCTCGTCACGAGCGACAACTGCTACTTTGCCGCGACCGGCATCACCGACGGCGATCTCCTCAAGGGAGTCCGCTACTCCAAGAACAAGGTCCTCACCCAGTCCATCGTGATGCGCTCCAAGTCCGGCACCATCCGCTTCGTCGACGGCGAGCACCAGGCCAGCAAGTGGGAAGGGTACGCGCGCAAGAGCTAGCGCCGCCCCTGAGCACGTCACACCCGCGGATCCCGGAGTCGCCTTTGGCGCCCGGGATCCGTTGTTTTTCACCGGTCCCCGGGCCCACGCCCGCGGGCCGGTCCCGGCTCCGTCCCGCGGGGTTCGATAGGGTAAAGCCATGACTTGGTTAGTGACCGGCGGCGCCGGCTATATCGGTTCACACGTGGTATCCGCCTTGCTGGAGGCCGGGATCGAGCCGGTGGTGATCGACTCGCTCTCCAGCGGGCACCGCGAATTTGTTCCGGACGGGGTGCCGTTCGTGCACGGCAGCATCCTCGACGCCGAGCTGGTGGCAGAGACCTTGACCGCGCATGACGTGGCCGGGGTAATCCACCTGGCCGGGTTCAAGTACGCCGGAGTCTCGGTTCAGGAACCGCTGCTGACCTACGAGCAGAACGTCACAGGCACAGCCGTGCTGCTTGGGGCGATGGAACGTGCCGGTGTGGACAAGCTCGTGTTCTCATCCTCGGCGGCGACCTACGGTACGCCCGCCGGCGACGTGGTCACCGAGGCCACCGCCACCAACCCGGAATCGCCCTACGGGGAGAGCAAACTGATCGGCGAATGGCTGATCCGGGACCAGGGCCGGGCGCGCGGACTGCAGCACACCTCGCTGCGGTATTTCAACGTCGTCGGCTCGGGCTCGCCCGAACTCTACGACACCAGCCCGCACAACCTTTTTCCCCTCGTGCTGCGGGCGCTGACCTCCGGACAGACCCCCCGCATCTACGGGACGGACTACAACACTCCCGACGGCACCTGCGTGCGCGACTACGTCCACGTTGCTGATCTGGCGACCTCCCATGTGGCCGCGGCGCAAAGCCT
>JBFGBS010000467.1:0-2563 GCA_041567475.1 Arthrobacter sp. | reverse complement strand
TTTTGTCCGCCCGCTGATCCGCCCGGTACCGCGTGCCGACCTCCCCGGAACCACCGCGGGTCGGCGCCGGGTTCCATCGGGTGCTGAGGCGCGGCGTGATTCACAGACACTGGCAAGGAAGGCACTAACTGTGAGCATCGAAAAGAACACGCGGGAGCTGGACCGGGACATTGTCCGCGATTTCAGCGCCAGGATGAGCTACGCGTCCTACCTGCAATTGCCCACCCTGCTTAGTGCGCAGCAGCCCGTCAGCACCCCGGTGCACCACGACGAGCTGCTCTTCATCATCCAGCACCAGACCACTGAACTGTGGCTTAAGCTGGTCCTCCACGAACTCCGCAGCGCCGCCGCCTGGCTTCGCGCCGACGATCTCGGATCCGCGCTGAAGGCGATTGCCCGGGTCAAACACATCCAGAAGACACTGACCGAGCAGTGGTCGGTCCTGGCTACCCTGACGCCTACGGAGTACTCCCAGTTCCGGTCCTTTTTGGGCAACTCCTCCGGTTTCCAGTCCAGCCAGTACCGTGCGGTTGAATTCCTGCTGGGCAACAAGAACGCAAAGATGCTGCCGGTCTTCGAATCCGACGCCGAGGCCCACACGATGCTGCAGGAGATCCTCGAATCCCCGAGCATCTACGACGAATTCCTCGGCTACCTCAAGCGGCAGGGCTTCGACGTCCCCGCCGCCCTCCTGGACCGGGACGTCACGAAATCGCACGAGTTCAACGCCGACCTGGTCCCCGTGTTCAAGTACATCTACGAAAACGCGGCGGACAACTGGGGCGCCTACGAAGCCTGCGAGGAACTCGTGGACCTTGAGGACAACTTCCAGCTGTGGCGTTTCCGGCACCTGCGCACGGTCCAGCGCACCATCGGCATGAAGTCCGGCACCGGCGGCTCGAGCGGGGCTGCTTTCCTGCAGAAGGCCCTGGAACTGACATTCTTCCCCGAACTCTTCGCCGTCCGGACGGAGATCGGCCAGTGAACGGCATGGAAAGCGGGACACGCGTGGACACCAAGACAACGGTTGACCTCTGGCAGCGTGCGCAGGAACTCGATGCCACAGATCCGCTGGCCGCCTACCGGGACCACTTCATCGGAACCGGTACGCCCCTGGTCTACCTGGACGGCAACTCCCTCGGCCGCCCCCTCAAGCGGACCGCCGCAGACATCAACACCTTCATCCAGGACCAGTGGGGCGGACGCCTGATCCGCGGCTGGGACGAGGCCTGGCTGCAACTGCCGGAGGAGATCGGCAACCAGTTGGGCCGCGCCGTCCTCGGCGCCGCGCCGGGGCAGACCATCATCGCCGACTCCACCACGGTGGTGCTGTACAAACTGATCCGGGCCGCCGTGGCCGCGGTGAAGGATTCCGCCCGCACCGAGATTGTGCTGGACACCGAAAATTTCCCCACCGACCGGTACCTCGTTGAAGGTATCGCCCGGGAAGAGGGCCTGGCGGTGCGCTGGATCGACGCGGATCCGGCAACCGGGGTGACTGTGGACCAGGTCCGCGCCGCCACCGGGCCGGCCACCGCCGTCGTGGTCCTCAGCCACATCGCCTACCGTTCGGCGTATATCGCCGACATGGCGGGGATCACCGCCGCCGTTCACGACGCCGGCGCCCTCGTGGTGTGGGACCTGTCCCATTCCGTCGGATCCGTGGCATTGGCGCTGGACGCCGCCGGCGCCGACTTCGCCGCCGGCTGCACCTACAAGTACCTGAACGGGGGGCCGGGCTCGCCGGCATTCGCGTACGTCAACGCCCGGCACCTGCCCGGCCTGGAACAGCCCATTTGGGGCTGGATCGGCCGGAAGGACCCGTTCGAGATGGGACCCGGCTACGAAGCCGCCGCCGGCATCCGCGGCTTCCTCAGCGGCACCCCGCCGATCTTCGGCATGCTCGCCATGCGCGGAACCCTGGATCTGATCGAGGAAGCGGGCATGGCGGCGATCCGGGAAAAATCACGCCGCCTGACCGCGTTCGCCGTCGAACTCCACGACGCGTGGCTCGCCCCTGCGGGTGTGGAACTTTCGACGCCGCGGGACCCTGACCTGCGGGGCAGCCACATCACGGTGGACCACCCGGCCTTCCGTGACATGACCGCGGCGCTGTGGGAGGAGGATGTCATTCCCGATTTCCGCGCGCCGCACGGCATCAGGGTCGGACTCTCGCCGCTCAGCACGTCCTTCGCGGAGCTCTACCGGGGCGTCGATGCCATCCGTGAGCGGTTGGACGCCGTCCGCTGACCGCAACATCCGGGCCGGCACGCGGCCTGCGCGCCGGCGTGGACAGCACCGGCGCGGCCGGGTGTTTCGACAAGATTGCTGACATGCCGGTAAACTGGACCGTGGATCCGGCTGCAGTCCGTGGCGGCTGGTTCCTGTTGTGTTCGGGAGAGCATGTCCTTCGGGACGTGGACCCGGCGCGGCACCCCCGGCAGTGCGTTACTGACTCGGGCCTCACGGCACATCTCTAGGAGTTATTGTGGCACTTGACGCCGCTGTAAAGCAGTCCATCATTCAGGATTTCGCAACGTCCGAGGGCGACACCGGTTCGCCG
>JBFGBS010000466.1:0-2564 GCA_041567475.1 Arthrobacter sp. | reverse complement strand
TCCCGGGCCCACCAGCCGGCAATCTGGAATACGGTGCTCACGCGCTGAACCCTCGGGGCGCTGCACTTCCGGAAGCCGCCATGCCGGCGAAGGTCAGGATGGACTCGGCAACTTCGGCGGCGCGGTTGTGCTGGACCACATGCCCGGTTCCCTCGATTTCGATGACTTCAGCCGTGGTTGCCCGGCCCGCGAGCCGGTGGCACCAGTCCGCGGGCGCCACGGGGTCGTTCGAGCCGCGCAGCACCAGGACGGGGGCAGTGACGCCGCCGATCCTTTCCTCGATGCGGTAGTCCATCATGGCCCGCAGGTTCTTCAGGTACCAGCCGGGTCCGCACCGGAGGTAGTCGGTGAAAACCAAGGCGTTGGAGGACGGGCTCTCGAAGAACAGGCAGTCACGGCCGAGCGCGAGCGACTGCTGCGCTACCGTGTCCCGCTGGTCGTTGACCACGGGCCCCATCAACACCACGTGCGGGATCCGCTGCGGCTGCTGCCGGGCGGCTTCGACCGCGAACTGTGCTCCCATCGAGTGCCCGGCAATCACGAACTCCAGGACACCGAGCTGCTCCAGGGCGCCGAGAAGGTAGGTCGCCTGCTCGGGCACGGTGAGCGTTTCCCGCGGCCGGGGGGTGGCGCCGAAGCCGGGCAAATCGATCGAATACGTGTTCACGGACCCGGCCAACAGCCCGTGGAGCTTGCGCAGGTAGCGGTGCGAGGCGCCGATCCCGTGGATGAGTACGACGGCGGGCGCGGGCGCGTCGGTGCCGGTCGGCCGTCGGGAGGCGAAGACGTGGCCCACGTGGCCTGCGGCCTCAACTTCGATGCGCACGGGCCTGCTCATGGTGGATCTCGTTTCTGTTCAGAACCTCGGGTCTGCGTCCAGTAAGCATACTGACAAGCCCCGCGGGTGTGCCGGTTTCACCCGGAGTGAGGGGCTCGGGTTGCGGCACCCGGGGCCCGTTTCGACGGTTCCCTGCCAACTCGATGCGCGGCTACGGCGTGTGCGCAGGGATCCGTCGAATCGGCGCGGGGCTCGCAGGGCCTGCCGGGACGGACCCCGCCGCAGCAGGTCCCAGGTGTATCCGTCGGTCCGTGACGGCGGCGGCCAGGGCCTGATCGTGGGTGACCAGCATCAGGGCGCAGCCGCTCCGGTCCGTCTGGTCCAGGAGGCAGGCCATGGTTTCTTCCTGTGTGATCAGGTCCAGCCGTGAGGAGGGCTCGTCGGCAAAGATCAGGGCAGGATCGAGCAGCATGGCGCGAATAATCGCCAGGCGCTGCAGTTCTCCGCCGGAGACCTGCCCGGGCGCCCGGAGGAGCAGTGCCGGGCCCAGTCGGAGTGAGTCCATCAGCTCCTCCAGCCGGCCCGGATTGAGCCGGTGGCGACGGAGGACGTCCCCGAACGCGTCCCGCAGCCGGACGCGTGACGGGAAGGACAGGGCCGGGTCCTGGTAGAGCTTCTGCAGCCGGCCCCCGCGGAGCGCCTCGGCATGGCGCACGGAGCCGGTGTCCGGCGGCAACAGGCGCAGCAGGACGTTGCCCAAGGTGGTCTTGCCGCTGCCACTGGGGCCGCTGAGACCGATCCGTTCTCCGGCCCGGATCGTGACCGAGAGGTCCGCGAAGAGTTCCTGGTTCCCGAAGGACTTGGCGAGCCTTTCCCCGGAGATGAGGACGCCGTCGGCCGCCCCGCCGGTGACGACGCCGCGCGCGCCGCCGACCGCCTCGGCCCCGGCCCCGGCCCGGGAACGGGCCCAGTTGGCTGGTTCGGCGGCCAGCAGGCGGCGGGTGTAGGGGTGCGCGGGGACGGTGAGCACATCCCGGACCGGACCGTGTTCGAGAATATGGGCATCTTTCATCACCAGGACCTCCCCGCCGAGCCCGCGCGCCAGATCCAGGTCGTGGGTGATGGTGAGAAGGATCCCGCCGCCGTCCACGTGCCGCTTCAGGAGGGCCGTCAGCTCTGCCCGGGACTGCCGGTCCAGGCCCTTGGACGGTTCATCCGCGATCAGGATCGGGGCGTCGCCGATGGTCGCGGCGGCGAACGCGACCCGTTGGGCCATTCCGCCGGAGAGGGTATGCGGGAACGCCGCGGAGGCGTGCTCCAGGCCGAGGGAGGCCAGCAGGGTATTCGCGGTCTGCCGCGCGGCCTGCTTGTCCGCCGGAAAAGTCCGGGCGCCTTCGGCAACCTGTTCCCGTGCGCGCATCGTGGGGTCGAGGGCCAGGGCGGGTTCCTGCGGCAGCATGGCCATCACCGGGCCCCACAGGCTGCGCCGGTTGGCAGGGACCGCCAGGTCGTAGCCGTGCCTGTCCACGGTCAGGGTTCCCCGGGCCGTGAGGTTCCCCGGCAGGGTCCCCATGATCGCGTGGGCCAGGAGAGACTTTCCGGAACCGCTTTCACCGACGATCGTCACCGGCCGACCGGGCTCGAAGTCCAGTCCGGCGACCTCCACCAGCGTGGTGCCGGCGTCGCTGACGGTCAGGTGGGTCAGGCGCATGCTCATTGGCAAGCCTCCTTGCGTCGCAGGCTCAGCAGCCCGAGCAGAATGGTCATGAGGACCAGGACGGGGGCC
>JBFGBS010000465.1:0-2580 GCA_041567475.1 Arthrobacter sp. | reverse complement strand
TGCCGGGCCAGGTCGTTCAGATGGTTCGCGACCGAGCGCCGGACGTACTCCTGCGGGTCCCGGTACAGCGCGTCGAGGATGGGAAGGGTTGCCGCCGGGCGGGCGATGAGCGCCGGGACCCGGACAGCCCAGGGCAGGTACGGGCGGGTCCCCTCGCTGGCCAGCCGGCGGACATGCTCATCGGGATGGGCCGTCCAGGTCCGGACGACGGCGAGGGCCCGGTCCAGGTCCGCGGCCAGGAGCCGGCGGACGGCGAATTCGCCGGTCATCCGCGGTGTCAGTTCGGCCAGCAGGTCCAGGCAGTCCTCAAAGTCGCCCGGTTCCGGCGAAGCCAGGGCCAGAGTCACGGCCGTCTCCGTCACAGGCCACAGCACCCAACCGGTGAAGTCGCCGTCCGCGAGGGCCCGGCGGAAGATTAGTGCCGCCGCCGCATAGTCTGCGTGGGCCGCAGCCAGGTCGGCGAGCAGCGCCGCGCTCACGTGGTCGGTGCGCCCGCGAAGGGGGAGCTCGCCCAGTGTTCCGCCGGAGGCAGCCACCTGGGGCCAAGGTATGGCCGGTGCAGCGCCCGCCAACACCCGGACCAGCGAGTCGACGGCGGCCGGGTTAATCAGTTCATTCATGGCGCCCACGGCTTCAGGCTACCGGGCGTTTTGCTAAGGGGTTGGTTCGGAAGGCTCGGTGCTTGGCTGCCCGGGGCTCCTGTCCGCTCCCGATCCGTCCTGACAGGTCACGGCATCAAGCAGCGCGCTCCAGAACGACGCGGCTCCGGGCGGCATCCGTGCTGCGATGATTCCCTGGGCAAGCAGGGAATCAGCCCATTGCAGGACCAGGCTCGCGTGGAAGACGAACTCCTCCAGCGCCGTCGCCTGCGGCAGCGCAAGTCGTGCCGCTCCGGGCCCCTCCGGCAGCTGCCGGATTGCGGCCAGCAGCGATTCCATCGTCCGGCGGGCGGTTTCCGGGCCGCGGGTTTGTTCGGGCAGCAGCCCCCGTGACTTGGCCGCGGCTATTTCGGCGCGGAACGCGTCCATGTACGCCGCCCACTGCCGTGCATCATCGGGATTGACGTCCATCGACCCATGGACATCGCGACGCCGGGCCTCGTCATAGATCACGAACCTGCCGCGGCCGGCGTGCTTGGCCGCGTACATCGCCGTATCCGCCCGGAATACCAGCGCCTCCGGAAGATCCGACCCGGTTCCATAGGCCAGTCCCAGGCTGGCACTGATGCTCAGCTCCGAGCCGTTGACCCGGAAAGGCGCCACCAGCGCATCGAGGATCCGGCGGGCCACATCGGCCGCAGCGACGTGGTCCGCGCAGGGCAGCAGCAGCGTGAATTCGTCGCCGCCCGTGCGCGCAGCGGTATCACCGGGCCGCAGGCAGCCGCGCAGCCGGCGGGCGCTGTCAACCAGCAGCGCGTCTCCGGCTGCGTGGCCGAATGAATCATTGACAGGCTTGAAACCGTCAAGGTCCACGGAAATGACGAGGATGGATTCCCCCGTGGCGCGGGCGGCCTCGGCGGCTTCGCGCATCCGGTCCGCGAGCAGGGTCCGGTTGGCCAACCCGGTCAGGGGATCGTGCAGCGCCTGGCTTTCGAGGCGTCCGAGCCGGACCCGTTCGGCCACCCGGGAGCGGGCCAGGGCGGTCAGCGGGATCAGGCTCGTGACGCACATCAGGGCAAACAGCGGTCCAAGGATCAGGGGATCGGTATGGGCCGCCTCCGGGACCGTGCCGGGGACGGAATGGCCCGGCAGCAGGACGCCGAGGATGCCGGGGCCGACGACGACGAGCAGGGCCGCCACTGCCAGCGGGGCCCAGTCCTCATAGAGGGCAATGATGGGAACCAGAATGAACAACAAGAACTGCGACTCAACGGCGCCGGAGAGGTGTATGGCGATGACCGTGGCGACGATGAGGGCTGCCGATCCCACGGTTGCCCGCACCCGCCGACCCGCCGGGGCGAGCCAGCCTATGGCCGCCAGGCCCATCGGTACGCCGCCGCAGAGGAGCGCCGAAACCGCCGGGCCGCCCGCGAGGCCGATGCCGGCCGTAAGGGCCAGAGCCGCGGCAAATGCCATGGCCCCGATGCCCCGATGCCGCAGCGTCCAGTCGTTCTCGCTCAAGTGGCTTCCGCCCGGAACCACCAGGCGGGCCGCGCGGACCCACTGTCCCATCTCGGTCATGTTCCCCCACGTTGCGGTCCGCACCCGGACCGATTCCCCCAAAATTATGGTTGGCCCACTCTAACTCCAGCCGCAGGATAGGAGCTGCGCGACCCGCGGACACTGCGCCAACCCGACCGGAAGATGGTATCCGGCACTGCCTGAGAACGGCCTGACCCGAAGCCGCGCATGGCCGATGTCCGCCGGTCCGCGGGGACGTCCGTAGACTGAGGTACCGCCCCCGCCCCACGTCCGAGGAACCCATGCCGATCACCAAGCAGACCCTCAAGGCTGAGGGCTTCGCGGGCTTCCGGGCCATCGCCGCGCTGGACATTAACCGGATTCCGCAGAAGCCCGGGATTTTCGCGGTGCTCCGGCCCGGGGGATTCCAGCCGCGCTTCCTGGCCAAGAGCACGGCGGG
>JBFGBS010000464.1:0-2583 GCA_041567475.1 Arthrobacter sp. | reverse complement strand
CGAGACGTGGGTTGTCTTTGGCCTCTGGATGCTCGTCGGCCTGGCCGCGTACTTCGGCTACGGCCGCCGGCACTCCCGGGTGGCCGCGATGAGCCAGACGGAATACCGTGAAGCATCACAACGCACTGCACCGAGCACCGATACGCCCGCACCGACGAAGGCCGACATCTCATGACCACCGCCACCGAACTGCCCGCCCCGACACCGTCACCTGACGCCGCGCCGGCGGACGGAGCACCCATCACCATGCTGAATCCGGATTTCCCGTTCAGCTATGACCACTTCCTGGCGCACCCGGACGGCCTCGGCGTCCTGCCGCCGGAACTGTACGGCACGGAAGTCGCCGTCGTCGGTGCCGGACTTTCCGGGCTCGTGACCGCCTACGAGCTGATGAAACTGGGCCTGCGCCCGGTCCTCTACGAGGCCGATCAGATCGGCGGCCGCCTCCGGACAGCGAACTTCAATGCCGCTCCGGGGGTGGTCGCGGATCTCGGCGGGATGCGGTTCCCGGTCTCCGGCAAAGCCTTCTACCACTACGTGGACCTGCTGGGGCTGGACACCGAGGAATTCCCGAACCCGCTCGCGGCGGCGACCTCCAGCACCGTGATCGAACTGGCAGGCGAGAAATACTACGCCACCACCACCGCCGACCTTCCGCCCTTCTTCCTGGAGGTCGCCGACGCCTGGAAGGCCGCGGTCAACGACGGCGCGCAGTTTGCCGAAATGCAGTCCGCCATCCGGGCCCGGGACACCGCCCGGATCAAGGAGATCTGGAACGAATTGCTGCCGTTGATGGACGAGCAGACGTTCTACGGGTTCATTGCGGCCAGCGAATCGTTCAAGGAGGCAGGGTTTGCCCACCGCGAGGCGTTCGGCCAGGTCGGGTTCGGCACGGGCGGCTGGGACACCGATTTCCCCAACTCCATCCTGGAAATCCTGCGCGTTGTCTATACCGACGCCGACGATGCGCACCGGCTCATCGCCGGCGGTGCGCAGCGGCTGCCCGAGGCACTCTGGCAGCACGCGCCGTCGGGGATGGCCCACTGGCCGGCGGGCACCTCGCTGGCCTCCCTGCACGCCGGCGCGCCGCGCGGCGCCGTGGACCGGATCGCCCGGGACGGAAGCGGCGACTTCCGCGTCCGCGAGCGCTGGGGGCGGGAAGCGACATACCCGGCCGTCGTGACCACGTGCCAGTCCTGGCTGCTCTCCACCCGGATCCACACCCAGGAATCGCTCTTTCCCGCGGAGCTGTGGACGGCGATCGAACGCTCCCACTACATGCAGTCCTCCAAGACTTTCGTGATGGTGGACCGGCCGTTCTGGAAGGACATCGATCCGGCGACGGGCCGGGAAGTGATGTCCATGACCCTGACGGACCGGCTGAACCGGGCCACCTACCTGCTGGACAACGGCCCGGACCAGCCGGCCGTCATCCTGCTCTCCTACACCTGGAACGACGATGCGCTGAAGTGGCTGGCCCTGACCGCCGAGGAACGGGTTCAGCTGATGCTGCACTCGCTCGAGCAGATCTACCCGGGGGTGGATATTGCCGGCCACATCGTGGGCCAGCCCATCACCGTGTCCTGGGAAGCGGACCCCAACTTCATGGGGGCGTTCAAGGCCAACCTGCCCGGGCACTACCGCTACCAGCAGCGACTGTTCACGCACTTCAAGCAGGACCGCCTGCCGGCTGAGCAGCGGGGGATTTTCCTTGCCGGCGACGACGTTTCCTTCACCGCCGGCTGGGCCGAAGGCGCCGTGACCACGGGCCTGAACGCCGTCTGGGGAGTCGTTAACCATCTCGGCGGCCACTCCCGTCCCGGCAACCCCGGACCGGGGGAGTTGCTGGACGAACTGGGCCCGATCGCGCTCGACTGACGGGCCCGGACCTGCCCCGCGGGGCCCAGGCGCGTCCTAGCCGGCGTGCAACTCCCGGTGCGCCTGGGCCAGGTCCCGGTAGTGGGCCGCGTTGTGCTGGATGCCGGCGAACTCCTCGTCGCTGAGTTCGCGCCGGACCTTGGCGGGCACCCCGGCAACGAGGGAGCGCGGCGGCACCACGGTTCCTTCCAGCACCACCGCGCCGGCGGCTATCAGGCTGCCCGCCCCGATCACTGCGCCGTTCAGGACAGTGGCGCTCATGCCGATCAGGCAGTCATCTTCGACCGTGCAGCCATGCACCACGGCGCCGTGGCCGACGCTGACCCGGGCCCCGACGGTGCAGGGAAATCCTGGGTCGGCGTGCAGGACGACGTTGTCCTGCAGGTTGGTGCCGGCGCCCACGGTGATCGCGGCGGTGTCCGCGCGGACGGAGACGCCATAGAAGGCGCTGGAGTCCTCGGCCAGGCTGGCCTGGCCGATCACCGAGGCCGTCGGGGCGATGAAGACGGAGTCATGGACAGCCGGGGTGGTGCCGGCGAAAGCGTAGAGAGGAGCCATGCCCCCAGCCTAGGACACGGCGCCGGCGCGGGGCTGCCCGCGCCAGGTCGCTAAGGCCGGTTGCCAGGGCCGGGCGTAAAGCTACCGGCCACCTCTTGCCATGGGGGCCGCGCTGAGTAGTATCGAGGCCAGCCAACCGCTCGCCCT
>JBFGBS010000463.1:0-2586 GCA_041567475.1 Arthrobacter sp. | reverse complement strand
GTGCTGCCAGTTCCCCGAGTGCCTCGGCATAGGCGGTGAAGTCGGCGCGGTGGATCGGGACGGCGTTGGGTACGAAAAGGTTCACGCCGAACCGCGCCGTTTGCCGCCGTACTGCCGCCACCTGTTCGGCGAGCTCGCCTGTCGTCTTGTAGCCGCCGGCCAGGAAGCCCAGACCGCCCGCGTGCGCGGCAGCGACCACAAGCCGGGGCGTGCCTGGACCGCCGGCCATCGGCGCTGCGACGAGCGGAAGATCCGCTCCCAGTGAGTGAAGAATCCCGGAGGCAGGAAGTCGGCTAGCGGGCCAAGGCACACCCGGGCCTTGGGTGAGGTTCTTCTTGTTCTCGTCGCCGGACACGGTGGATCTCCTTTGCGCGCGTTGTGTTCTGGTCCGCTCGGCCGTCATCTGTCCTCCGAGCGCGTCCGGTCAAGCCAATCACGGACCAGCGCGGCGAGCGGCTCCGGCCGCTCGTGCATGAGGGCGTGCCCGGCGCCGTCGAGTACAGCCAACGTGGCGTGCGGATAGCCCTCGAGCAACTCCGTGGCGTCGGAGTACCCGACGATCGAGTCGCATCGCCCGGCCACGATCAGGGCAGGCGCCAAACACCGCCCGGACCCGACGTCGACCCTCCAGCCGGCGAAGATCCGGCCCAACCCGGCTTCGTCGCAGAGCCTCGTGCCCGGCACCACATGGTTGCGGTACCGGCGGGCGGTGGCCTGCGAGCGCACGACGAAGTACTCATCGAAGCCCTGCCGTTGGCCAGGTTCGAGCTCGTCGTACGCGCCGGGATCCTGGCGAATCACCTGGTGCTCGGGCACATGCTGCGAGCGCTCGGCGACCGGGCATAGCAGCGCCAGGGCCAGAACGATCTCCGGCCGCTGCGCCGCGAGGCCGCGCGCCAGATAAGCGCCATAAGAGTGCCCCAGCAATATCACCGGTCCGACCTCCAGTTGGTCGATGAAGGCAGCGAGCAACGCCACCACGCCGTCGTTGCAGTCCAGGTCGCCTGCCGGGGAGCGGCCCATGCCCGGCAGGTCCGGATAGATCCGCCGGTATCCCGGGCCGGGGACGATGGCCTCGAGTGCCGCCTCGATCTCGCGGTGATCAACACCGGCCCCATGCAGGGCAACCAGGGGCACGCCGCGACCATGCTCGACGTAGTGGATGAGCGCGCCGTTGACCCGAAGCTCCATGCCCCCATCGTAATGAGCTACCCGGGCGATTCGTTGGGCGCACACCCCGCCCGCGGCGCCGGACGTCCGTCGGCGGAGGCAGGCAGCCATGGAACACCCTGCCGGAGTCGTCGGCCTTGAGCGATTACAATCCAATCCCGTTCAGCGGGGCGCATCTCCCGTAGGATGCCTGCATGGGACTCATAGTGACGCTCTTGGTAATTTGGCTCGTGCTGTCGATTCTTGGCTTTGTTCTTGAGGGCCTGCTGTGGCTGGCCTTCATTGGACTGATCCTGTTCGTGGCCACCGGCGTGTGGGGCTGGATCAAGCGCAAGGCCAAGACCTGATTTTTGCCGTGAGTAGCTGAAGGCTGCCGCCATCGGAAAGGGGATTTCGTGAGTAGCACCGAACCGGCCCAGGATTTCCTGGCCAAAGCCATCGTGCTTGCCACGGGCAATGTCCGGGACGGCGGAGGCCCTTTCGGGGCCATCATCGTCACCGCAGACGGGCAGGTGTTCGAGGGTGTCAACCGGGTGACCGCCACCAACGATCCCACCGCCCACGCTGAGGTCACGGCGATCCGGCGCGCCTGCAGCGAACTTGGAACCTTTGCCCTGCCCGGGGCGACCCTGTACAGCAGCTGCGAACCGTGTCCGATGTGCCTGGCCTCCGCCCTCTGGGCCAGGATCGGGCGCGTGGTGTTCGCCGCTGACCGGCACGATGCCGCGTCCGTGGGGTTCGATGACGCCGTGTTCTACGGGTACTTCGAAAACGGGAACCGCGACGCGCTGATGCCGTTATCCAAGCTCGCCCTCGACGATCCGCAGGCGCCGGCCATTCTCGAGCCGTTCAAGACCTGGAATGAACTCGCCAGCAGGATCGAGTACTGACGGACGGCAAAAGGGGGCCCAACGTGGACAGCATCGCGGTAACCGTAAACGGCAGAAGCCGGGACTGTGCTGGGGTCAGCCCCCATGTCCGGCTGCTTGACTGGCTGCGGGCGGAAGGCCTCACCGGGGCCAAGGAAGGCTGCGCCGAGGGTGAGTGCGGTGCCTGCGCCGTGCTGGTCGCCCGGCCGGACGGTCCCGACCGGAGCCGCTGGACGTCGGTGAATGCCTGCCTGCCGCCGGCCGTGGCGTTCGACGGCCAGGAAATCATCACCGCCGAAGGCCTCGGCACGGCACCGGGTCCCTGCGCGGAGCCGGACCTGCATCCGGTCCAGCGCGAGATGGCCGAGCGTGGCGGCTCCCAATGCGGATATTGCACCCCCGGGTTCGTCTGCGCCATGGCCGCCGAGTACTACCGGCCCGGCCGGAGCCCCGTGCCGGCGGACCGGGGGCAGGACGACGCCGCCGATGACGGTACTGCCAAAGGCGGCGCCGCCGATGACGGTACCGCCCGGGCCGACCCGGGCCG
>JBFGBS010000462.1:0-2613 GCA_041567475.1 Arthrobacter sp. | reverse complement strand
TCGTCCAGGCTGAGCAGCAGCGTGGCGAGTGAGCGGCCCACGGTCTCGTGGATGTCCCGGACGGCGCGTTCGCGTTCGGCGGCGACGGCGGCTTCGCGTTCGCGGATCGAGGCCTTGGTGTGCAGCTCGGAGTTGGCCAGGGCAATCGCGGCGTGGCTCGCGAAGACCTCGGCGAGGCGCGCTTCCGCGGGGGTGAACACGCGGTCCTCATCGGGGCTGAAGACGATGAAGGCGCCCACGATCTGCTCGCCCCACTGGATGGGCACGCCGATCACGGCGCAGTTCCACCGCGGATCCGACGGCGGGATGTGCCCGCGTTCGATGCTGCTGTAGGAGTCGAGGATGACGGTGGACCGGCTGCGCACCACCTGCCCGGTGAAACCCTCCTTGAGGGAGAAAGTCTGGCCTTCCTGGCACCCGACGCCGATGTCCACTTTTTTGGTGTAGGTTCCGCTGGCTTCGTTAACGAGGGCGATCGACCCCGACTCGCACCCGAGCAGGGACGTGGCATGGCCCAGGATCCGGCCCAGCAGCGGCTCCAGCTCGAACCGGCCGGCCAGGTCGCGGGCCAGGGCGGCGACCGAATCCAGCTTGTGCTGGGCGTCGTCGACGGTCTGCAGTCCGCGGATCAGGGTCTCAAATCCCGGCTCGGCATCTGTCATGCTCGTCCTCCTTGACGAACCGCGCGCCGCAGGTCGTGCGGCGGGCGCGGTGGTGCTCATTACCACCATCATGGCACCCCGGCGCCGCAATTGCGTGCGGGATTTCCCGCACAGTGGAGGCGGGGAAGTCCTCATACCGGGGCTGCCGCATTAGTGGTTTCGTGGAACGCAGTGAACACCGGATCGCGGATGACCGCGCCGGAGACGTCGGCAGCACAGCGGAGGGAATACTCATGGCCCGCATCGGGATTCTGACCAGCGGCGGAGACTGCCCCGGGCTCAACGCCGTGATCCGCTCCTGCGTGCTGCGCGGGATCCGGGTCCATGGTGACGAGTTTGTCGGGTTCACGGATGGCTGGCTCGGTCTCGTGGAGGGCAACACCATCAATCTGGACTGGATGAGCGTGCGCGGCATCGCGAACCTGGGCGGGACCATCCTCGGCACATCGCGGTTCAGCCCGGTCGGTGACGGCGGCGGCGTCGAGCGGATCCAGGGGAACCTGCGCGCCGCGGGCGTGGACGCGCTGATCGTGATCGGCGGCGAGGGCACCATGGCCGCGGCGAAGATCCTCAGCGACGCCGGCATCCCCATCGTGGGCGTGCCCAAGACCGTGGATAACGACCTCTCCGCCACGGATTTCTCCTTCGGCTTCCACACGGCCGTCGAAATCGCCACGGAGGCGATCGACCGGCTCAAGACCACCGGGCAGTCCCACCACCGCTGCATGATCGCGGAGGTGATGGGACGGCACGCCGGCTGGATCGCGCTCTATGCCGGGATGGCCACGAGCGCCCACGCGATCCTGATCCCGGAGCAGACGGCCACCCTGGACGAGATCTGCGAGTGGGTGGAGGGCCCGTTCAAACGCGGCCGGACCCCGCTGGTGGTGGTCGCGGAGGGCTTCGTCTCCGCGGACATGACCGAGCCGCACGCGGACCGGGGCCTGGATGGCTTCAACCGGCCCCGGCTGGGCGGGATCGGCGAGCGCCTGGCCCCGGTGATTGAGGACCGCACCGGGATCGAGACGCGGTCAACGACGCTGGGGCACATCCAGCGCGGCGGCGCCCCGAGCGCCACGGACCGGGTCCTGGCCACCCGGCTGGGCCTGGCCGCCGTCGATGCCATCCATGAGCGGGCCTGGGGGAAGATGGTCGCCACGCGCGGCGACGAGATCGTGCGGGTGAGCCTGGCCGACGCCATCGGCAAACTCAAGACCGTCCCGCAGCGCCGCTACGACGAGGCCACGTACCTCTTCGGCTGAGCGCGGGGTGCGGCGCCGGCCCCGCTGAGTTTCCCCACCTTCGGCGGCGTCCTTCGGCGTGTTGCCGCAATGCACCGGAGTGTCGGAGCCAGTCGGCGGCAAAAGTGGGGAAACTGCGACAGACCTGCCAGCACAGAGGCCGCGGCCCGGCCGTCAGGCGTCGGATTTGGGCCGGATTTCCTGGATGACCCAGCGGTTGCCGTCCGGATCACTCAATTGCGCGAAGGCGAAGCCGCCCATGTCCTGGGCCTCGCTGATGGGGGCGCCGCGGCGGAGCAGCTCGGTGCGCGCGGCGTCCATGTCCGGTACCACCAGCTGGAGGCCTTCGAGGCTGCCCGGGACCATGTTGGTCATGCCCGTGCCGATGACGATCGAGCAGGCCGACCCCGGTGGGGTGAGCTGGACAACCCGCATGCCCGGGATGTGTTCGGCGTCGTGGTCAAGGGTGAAGCCGAACTGGTCAATGTAGAAGGCTTTGGCCCTGTCGACGTCGGAAACGGGCACCTGCACAACTTCGAGTCGGAGTTCCATGGACCTCACTTTATGCGGGAGAGACGCAGATGGCCCCACTTTTTGGCTGGGGCCATCGATCAAGCGGTTGTGCCGCGCGGGGCGGACAAGTAGGAGCGTTAGGCGCGTGTCCTGGTGTTGCCGCGGGACAGCACGAGTGCCAAGGCGATCATGGCGAT
>JBFGBS010000461.1:0-2620 GCA_041567475.1 Arthrobacter sp. | reverse complement strand
CCTCAGCGCCCGTCAGGGCGTGCTCTCCGACGAGCACTGGGAGCTGCTGGTCCAGATGGCGTCGGCGGTCCTGGCCCGCTGGCACGAGCCGGACCACGGGATCTGGGAAGCCCGGCGGGCGCCCCGGCACCACATCTACACCAAGGTGATGTGCTGGGTGACGCTGGACCGGGCCCTGCGCACGGCCGCCCGTCACGGCAGGGACCCGTTGCCCGCCTGGGCGCCGGCTGCGAACGCCATCCGCGAGGAAGTCCTGCGCGAGGGCTGGGATGAAAGCGCGGCTTCGTACACGGTGGCCTATGACAGTCCGGATCTGGATGCCGCCGTGCTGCATATCGGGCTTTCCGGCCTGCTGGACGTCACCGACCAGCGGTTCCTGGACACGGTGACGGCCGTCGAGCGTGAACTGCGGGTTGGGCCCACCGTCTTCCGGTACCGGTACGACGACGGGCTGCCGGGCCTTGAGGGCGGCTTCCACATCTGCACCACGTGGCTGATCGAGGCCTACGTTGCGGTCGGCCGCATCGAGGAGGCCTGGGATCTGTTCGACCAGCTGGTGAATCTCTTCGGACCGACCGGCCTGCTGCCCGAAGAGTACGATCCCGGCACGGAAACCCACCTCGGCAACCACCCCCAGGCATATTCGCATCTGGGCTTCATCCGCTGCGCGCGGTTGCTCGACCAGCACCAGAAGACGTAGCCGCGCGTGGCGGCGGAGCCGGTGATTATTCGCAGGCGATGCCGTCGCCGTCGCCGTCCAGGGCGCTGCTGTAGCCGGGCTGGCCCGCACGGATCGGCGCGGCCCCTGCCGCACGGGCTGCGGCACAGGTCGCATAGGCGGCGACAGCCGGAGCCTGCGCCTGCGAGTCCGGTGCCGGTGCCTGGGGGCAATCACTGAGCACACGGGCCATGGCCTCGCGCTCGGCCGCGGTGACCCAGAGCTGGTAGCTGGACTTGACCGAGATCTGCCGGGCGACGTACTCGCAGCGGTAGGACTTGTTCGGCGGCAGCCAGGTCGCTGCGTCGCTGTCGCTCTTGGCATTATTGGCCGGACCGTCCACGGCCAGGAGGTTCAGCGGATCATTGGCGAAGGCGAGGCGCTGCTCCGCGCTCAGCTGCTGCGCCCCTTTCTGCCAGGCGTCACTGAGGGCCACCACGTGGTCGATCTGCACGGCGGTGCTGGTTTCAGCGCCGCGCAGAAAGTTAATGGGCTCGGCCGTATAGGGGTCGTTGAGGACGCCGGAGAGCACCACGCACTCCTGGGTGCCGGGCTTCAGTGCGATCGAGGCGAGGTCCCTGCGAAGCATGTCGTTGCGGGTGTCGCAGCCATTGCGATCAACGTCGGCCCAGGCCGGACCGAACTCATCGCGCGAATAGCCGGTCTTCGGCGCCCGGCCCTTGACCGGCAGGGCGGCCAAGGCCTCAAGGGCCTGTCCGGTATCGGCTGCCCCGGGCGCCGATACCGTGGCGGCTGCCTCCGGGACCCCGGGCGCGGCCGCCGTCGTAACTCCAGTGCTGGTGCAGGAGGTGGCGGCCAGCAGCAGCACCCCGGTTACCGCGCGGGCTATCCAGCCGGCTGGGCCAACTCTTGTGCTGCTGCGGCCAGTCGTCACTATATTCCTCAATATGCATATACGTCTTTATTCCGACCATCCGGCTTAGCGGCGGCGCGCAGGCCCGGCGGCGGCGGAGGCCATTACCTTATGCGCGTCAGATGGCCCGGGCCGCCTTCGCGGGCCGGGTCAGCGTGCGGTCTTCAGCTCAGGGCGGCGTTATTGAGGGCGTGCGGGGCGCGCACCAGCCCCGGGGTGATACCGTCCGCGGGATCGTTGCCGATCTGGACAATCTTGTTGTCCTTGTCGACGTGGACCACGCGGGGCGAGTAAGCCTTCGCTTCCTCCGTGGTCATTTCGGCATACGTGATCAGGATGACGATGTCATCTTCCTGCATCAGATGCGCCGCTGCACCATTGATTCCAATCACACCCGAGCCGCGTTCGCCGGCAATGGTGTAGGTCTCCAGCCTCGCGCCGTTGGTGACATCGACGATGGCGACGAGTTCCCCCGGGAGGATGTCGGCGGCCTCCAGCAGGTCCAGGTCAACGGTGACGGAACCGACATAGTGCAGGTCCGCGTGCGTGACGGTGGCGCGGTGGATTTTGGACTTGAACATTGTGCGTTTCATATCCACACCAGTCTAGCGCGGGCCCGTGCCGGGCGCTGTGGCGGACGGCACAGCGCCAACGCAGGGGGATCAGCCGACCGGCCCCGCGGCCGAGACGGCCGGGGCGATGGATTTCGCCGTCGCTGCCAGGATCTCCCGGGTGACGACAATCGCAGGCCGGCTGGCGCTGGACCGCCGGGCCGACGTGAATACCGTGCGCCGCGGTTCGCCCGGCAGGTCGAGCAGTTGAGCTGAGGTGCCGCGTCCGGTCCATACAAGGTCAGGCATGAGGGCCACGGCATTGCCGGATTCGATCAGCCGGATCTGCGCCTGCAGATCGGCCGTCTCGAAGCGCACGTCAGGCTCAAAGCCGGCGCTCCTGCAGGCCTGTTCGGCCCAGTGGCGCGACGCCGCACCGCGCGGCTCCATGACCCAGGGCAGGCCGGCAGTATCCTG
>JBFGBS010000460.1:0-2637 GCA_041567475.1 Arthrobacter sp. | reverse complement strand
GAACGCCGAGGGCTCCAACGCCGTGCTGATTGAACACGCCCTGACCGGGGATACCCACGTCACCCGCGGCGCCAGCGAGGAACCCGGCTGGTGGGAAGAACTCGCCGGTCCCGGAGCGCCCGTGGATACGGACCGGTACTTTGTGGTCTCCATCAACATCCTGGGCGGCTGCTACGGCTCCACGGGACCGGCCACGCCGGCGCCCGACGGCCAGCCGTGGGGATCCCGGTTCCCGCTGGTAACCCTGCGGGACACGACCATGGCCGAGGCCCGGCTGGCCGATGCCCTCGGGATCGGGAGCTGGTACGCCGTCCTGGGCGGCTCGCTGGGCGGGGCCCGGGCCCTCGAATGGGCCCTCACCTACCCGGAGCGGGTCCGGCACTGCGCCGTCATCTCCGTCGGCGCGAGCAGTACCGCCGAGCAGATCGCCTTCGCGCAGGCCCAGACCCTGGCCATCCGGCAGGATCCCAATTTCCGCGGCGGGGACTACTACGGCGGCCCGCAGCCCGAGGCCGGCCTGGCCCTGGCGCGCCGGATCGCGCACATCACCTACCGTTCCGCGGCCGAACTCGACGGACGGTTCGGCCGCAGTCCCCAGGGCGCCGAAGCTCCGCTGGTAGCCGGTTCGGTGGCCGGTCGGGGGCGCTACCAGGTCGAGAGCTACCTGGACCACCAAGGCAGCAAGCTGGTCCGGCGTTTCGATGCCAACAGCTACATTGCCATCACCGAGGCGCTGATGAGCCACGACGTCTGCCGCGGCCGGGGGACCCTGGGTGAGGCCCTCGCGGCAGCCACGGCGAAGTTCCTGATCGCGGCGGTGGGGTCCGATCGGTTGTACTTCCCGTCCCAGTCCCTGGAACTGGCCGAGGCGCTGCCGGGCGGAGCGATTGTGCACATGATCGACTCGCCCATCGGGCACGATGGCTTCCTGACCGAAATCGGCCAGCTCAGCGAGCAGCTGCGCGGACACTTCTTCGGCTGACTCCGGTTCTCCGGCGGACACCAGCATGCCGGCCGACGCCGGCCGGGGTGTGCATATTTGCAGATGCACTCTGCGGTAATGGCCGTTGAGGCCGGTCCCGGGTGCAGCCATACTCATGGGGAATGATTCCGTGTGCCACATCACACGCGTCTGAGTCCATTGGTTCAAACGGTGTCGAAGAAGACGCCAAAGGAGTTCCCATGAGTGTTGGCAATCCCGCCGCGAGGCGCCCCGAGGAGACTGACCCCAAGTCCTCCGGACTTAAGAAGGTAGTGGCGGCCTCGATGGCCGGCACCGTCGTTGAATGGTACGAATTCTTCCTCTACGCCTCCGCGGCCACCCTGGTCTTCGGCAAGGTCTTTTTCCCCAACTCCGGCACGGAACTGGACGGCATCATCGCCGCCTTCCTGACCTACGCCGTCGGCTTCGTGGCCCGCCCGATCGGCGGCATTGTGTTCGGGCACTTCGGCGACAAGTTCGGCCGCAAGCAGCTGCTGCAGCTGAGCATCATCCTGGTCGGCGTCTCCACCTTCCTGATGGGCTGCCTGCCCACCTTCGCCCAGATCGGCTACTGGGCCCCGGCGCTGCTGGTCTTCCTCCGCTTTGTCCAGGGCTTCGCTGTGGGCGGCGAATGGGGCGGCGCCGTGCTGCTTGTTGCCGAGCACAGCCCCAGCAAGTCCCGCGGCTTCTGGTCCAGCTGGCCGCAGTCCGCCGTGCCGATGGGTAACCTGCTCGCCACCGGCGTCCTGTTCACCCTCTCCTCCACCCTGGCGCCGGCCGAGTTCCTCAGCTGGGGCTGGCGCGTGGCGTTCTGGCTCTCCGCCGTGATCGTCGTGGTGGGCTACTACATCCGTACCAAGGTCAGCGACGCGCCCATCTTCCTTGAGGCGCAGAAGGAAGTGACCGTCGAGAAGAAGGGCTACGGCGTTGCCGAAGTGTTCCGCCGCTACCCGCGGGGCGTCTTCACCGCCATGGGCCTGCGCTTCGCGGAGAACATCCTGTACTACCTCGTGGTCACGTTCTCCATCACGTACCTGAAGGTCATCGTCGAGACGGACACGTCACGGATCCTGCTGCTCCTGCTCGTGGCGCACTTCATCCACTTCTGTGTCGTTCCGATGGTCGGCCGGCTCTCGGACGCCCTGGGCCGCAAGCCCGTGTACATGGCGGGCGCCATCCTCGGCGGCACGTGGGGCTTCTTCGCCTTCCCCATGATGGACACCGGAAACGACCTCATCATCCTCGCGGCGATCACGATCGGCCTGATGTTCCACGCCCTCATGTACGCCGGCCAGCCGTCGATCATGGCAGAGATGTTCCCGACCCGCATGCGCTACTCCGGGGTCTCCCTGGGTTACCAGGTGACCTCGATCGTCGCCGGTTCCATGGCTCCGATCATTGCGGCCTCCCTGCTGAGCCAGTTCAAGTCCTCCGTCCCGGTGGCCCTGTACCTGCTCGGAGCGTGCATCGTGACCCTCGTCGCGGTCTACTTCCTCAAGGAAACGAAGGGAATTTCCCTGCACGACGTCGACGCCGCCGATGCCCAGGGCACCGCGGACCTGATGGCTGCGGGCAAGCGCTAAGGCCGGACGCCGGGCTGGCGCCCAACAGCCTGTAATGAACGACGGCCGCCCCCGTCCGGACTATCCGGACGG
>JBFGBS010000459.1:0-2639 GCA_041567475.1 Arthrobacter sp. | reverse complement strand
TCGCCCAGGTGCGTCGGGGCGAACATCTGCAGCAGGGTTTCGACGACGACGACGTTGGGCCCGTCAGCCGCGAAGCCCGCCTTCAGGGCCTCCCCCACACCCTCCGGAGCGACCCGGACCGCGGGGACGCCGAAGGATTCAGCGAGTTTGACGAAGTCCGGCCGGGCGAGCTCGGTGGCCGTGGCCTTGCCGAAGGCGCCCACCATGTATTCGCGCAGGATGCCGTAGCCGCCGTCGTCCACGATCAGCCAGGTCACGGGCACGTTGTGCTGCTTGGCGGTGGCCAGTTCGGAGATGGAATACATGGCCGAGCCGTCGCCGGAGACGGCCAGGACGCGCGCCGACCCACCGGGCGCCCCGGTGGTTTCAAGGCCGACGGCCCCGCCGATCGCCGCCGGAAACCCAAAGCCGAGCCCGCCCGCGCCCTGCGCGGAGTGGAACTGGCCTTCGCGGGCGTCCCAGCAGCTCCAGGCCCAATAGGCGGAAATGGTCATGTCCCAGAACGTCTGCATGCCGGCGGGCACGGCCTCGCGGATGTCGGCCATGAACTTCAGTTCCTTGCCCAGGTCCTGGGACTCGAGCCGGGCCTTGACCTTGGCCAAGGTCTCCTTGACCAGGGTCTCCGGCGAGGTGCCGTGCCAGTCGGCGCGGACTCCGGTTGATCCGGCGTCCGCGAGCGCGGCCTCAAGCGCGGTATCCAGGGCGGCGAGCGCCTGCCCGGCGTCGGCCCGGATCCCCAGGCCGGGACGGTTGGACTCCAGGACGCGGGGTTCCGCGTCGATCTGGATGATCCTGCCGCGGGGCTCGAAGGTGAAGTAGTTGGACGTCACTTCACCCAGCGAGGAGCCGATCACGACCAGCACGTCGGCGTCCTCGAGCAGCTCCGTCATGTACTGGTCTTCGATCCAGGCCTGCAGCGAGAGCTCATGGTTCCAAGGGAACGCGCCGTTGCCGCCGGGCGTGCAAATGACCGGGGCGTGCAGCTTTTCGGCCAGGGAGAGCAGCGACTTCTCGGCATGACCGCGGCGGGTGCCGCCGCCGGCAATGATGGCCGGACGTTTCGCGGCTTCGAGCCATTTAACCGCTTCGCGGACGAGCTCCACGCGGGGCGGGTTGTCCGCGGCTTCGGCGAGTGCGTCCTCCACCGGCGGGACCATAATCGGGTCCAGCAGCACGTTCTGCGGAACTTCCAGCCAGACGGGACCCTGGGGCGAGGAAATCGCTTCCGTCCATGCGTCCTGGATGGCCGAGGGAATGCCGGAGGCGTGCTGGATCAGGCGCTGGCTCTTGGTGACGTTCGCGGCGGAGGCCTTCTGGTCATCGAGCTGGTGCAGCATGCCCTTGCGGCGCGCGCCGAGGCCTTCGAGCGGAATCTGGCTGGCGATCACCACCATCGGAACACCGGTGGCGTAGGCTTCCTGCAGCCCGGCCAGTGACGTCAGGGCGCCGGGGCCGGTGGAGAGGAACAGGACGCCGACTTCGCCGGTGGCGCGGGAGTAGCCGTCCGCGGCGAAGGCCGAGTTGTTTTCCACCCGGGACGAGACGAAGTGCAGGTTTCCGCGCCCCATGGCGTCGAACAGGCCCAGGGCGTGCTGCCCGGGAATCCCGAACACCGTCTTGGCGCCGAGCGCCTCGAGGGTTTCGACGACGAGGTCGCCGCCGTTGCGCACCCCGCTCATCGGGTGGTCTCCGCAGCAGCGAATCCGGCCGGGCGGCGGGCTTCCTGGCCGAGGGCCTGGGCGGCGTAGCCGGTCTCGGCGCCGACCCGGTCCCCGGGGACTGCGCGGTCCGCCATAAGCGTGATGAGTTCGTACGCGACATGGCTGGCGGCCACACCGGTGATGTCGGCGTGGTCATAGGCCGGGGCGACCTCGACGACGTCGGCGCCGACGAGGTTCATGCCGCGGAAGCCGCGGATGATTTCCAAAAGCTCGCGGCTGGTGATGCCGCCGGCTTCCGGGGTGCCGGTGCCGGGGGCGTGCGCCGGGTCGAGGACGTCGATGTCGACCGAGATGTACAGCGGACGGTTGCCGATCCGGTCGCGGACCTTCGCGACGGTCTCCAGGACGCCCTGGTAGTAGACGTCGGCGGAGGTGACGATCCCGAAGCCGAAGCGGTGGTCGTCGTCGAGGTCTTTCTTGCCGTAGAGCGGGCCGCGGGTGCCGATGTGGCTGATCGCTTCGGTGTCGAGAATGCCTTCCTCGACGGCGCGGCGGAAGGGCGTGCCGTGGGTGTATTCGGCGCCGAAGTAGGTGTCCCAGGTGTCGAGGTGGGCATCGAAGTGCAGCATCGCGACGGGTCCGCCGGCGCGCTCGGCGGCGGCGCGCAGCAGCGGCAGGGCAATGGTGTGGTCGCCGCCGAGGGTCAGGAGCTTGCTGCCGGCGGCGGTCAGGTCGAGGGCATTCTGCTGGACCGTCTCGATCGCTTCGTTGATGTTGAAGGGGTTGACGGCCATGTCACCCGCGTCCGCGACCTGGATGTTTTCGAAGGGGCTGACGTCCCAGGCCGGGTTGTACGGGCGCAGCAGGCGGCTGGCCTCGCGGACGTGGTTGGCGCCGAAGCGGGCCCCGGGGCGGTAGGAGACGCCGGAGTCGAACGGTACGCCGACGACCGTGACGTCGGCCTTGGCGACCTGATCC
>JBFGBS010000458.1:0-2641 GCA_041567475.1 Arthrobacter sp. | reverse complement strand
TACTACCGGCCCGGCCGGAGCCCCGTGCCGGCGGACCGGGGGCAGGACGACGCCGCCGATGACGGTACTGCCAAAGGCGGCGCCGCCGATGACGGTACCGCCCGGGCCGACCCGGGCCGGCCGGACGCGGCCCCCGATACCGGCCACTCCTGCGGGCCCAACGGCTTTGACCTGAACGCCTTGAGCGGCAACCTGTGCCGGTGCACCGGCTACCGGCCCATCCGGGACGCCGCCTTTGCCCTGGAGGTCCCGGCGGACGCTGACCCTTTGCTTCGGCGCCAGGACTCGCCCGCGCCGCCGGCCCGGCACACCCGGGCAAGCGTGGACGGCGCGGAGTTCGTCCGCCCGCAATCCATGGCCGAACTCTTCGACCGGCTGGCACGGGATCCGGAGGCCGTGCTGGTCACCGGCGCCACCGACCTGGGCGTGGAAGCGAACCTCCGGCACGCCCGCCCCCGGCTGGTCCTGGCCATAGACCGGCTCGAACCCCTGCGGGTACTGACGGTCGGCAACGACTCGATCGAGATCGGCGCGGCCCTGACCCTGACCGAAGTCGAGGACCGGCTCGCCGGCCGGGTGCCGCTATTGAGCCAGTTCTTCCCCCAGTTCGCCTCGCGGCTGATCCGCAACGCCGCAAGCCTGGGCGGGAACCTCGCCACCGGTTCGCCCATCGGCGACGCGGCCCCGGCGCTGCTGGCCCTGGACGCCACCGTGATCCTCGCCGCCGGGAACGGCGAGCGCGAGATCCCGCTCGCGGAGTTCTTCACCGGATACCGGCAGAGCGTGCGGAAGCCCGGAGAGGTTCTCCGGTCCGTCCGGATTCCGCTGCCCCTGCCGGAGCAGACCGCGTTCTACAAAATCGCCAAACGGCGCTTCGACGACATCTCCAGCGTCGCCGTCGCCATCGCAATGCAGCTCGACGCCGGCACGGTCGCCTCCGTCCGGATCGGCCTCGGGGGAGTGGCGGCCACACCGATCCGGGCCCGGAGGACGGAAGACTCCCTGACCGGACAGCCCTGGACCCGGGAGACGGCCGCGGCTGCCGCCGCCATCATGGCCACCGAGGGCACCCCGATCGATGACCTGCGGGCGAGCGCCCGGTACCGGGCGGCGATGCTCGAACAACTCCTGTTGAAGTTCCATGCCCACACGCTGCCCGATCCGGCCGCGGAGGTGACCCGGTGACATCCCTCGCCGACCGTCCGGTCAATCCCGTCGTCGGAACGGCCGTCCCGCACGAGAGCGCCGCCCTGCACACCACCGGCACCGCGCTCTATACCGATGACCTGATCGTCCGGCACCAGGACGTCCTGCACGCCTGGCCGGTCCAGGCTCCCCACGCGCATGCCCTCGTGGCCGCACTGCGGACCGGGCCCGCGCTGCAGGTCCCCGGCGTGGTCCGGGTCCTGACCGCTGCGGACGTGCCCGGCCTCAACGACGCCGGCACCAAAGCCGACGAACCGCTGTTCCCCACCGAAGTCATGTTCTACGGCCACGCCGTGTGCTGGGTGCTGGGGGAGACGCTCGAAGCCGCCCGCCTGGGGGCCGCCGCCGTGGAAGTCGACTACGAACCGCTCCCGTCGCTGCTGACACTCACGGAGGCCATCGACGCCGGGAGCTTCCAGGGCCACCAGCCCACCCTCAGCCGGGGAGAGGCCGACGCCGCGCTCGCCGACGCCGCGCACCGGTTCTCCGGCGAGCTCGAGTGCGGCGGGCAGGAGCACTTCTACCTGGAGACCCACGCCTCGTTCGTCTACGTGGATGAAGGGGGGCAGGTCTTTGTGCACTGCAGCACCCAGCATCCGACCGAAACGCAGGAGATCGTCGCCCACGTCGTGGGCCTGCAGAGCCACGACGTGACCGTCCAATGTATGCGGATGGGCGGCGGGTTCGGCGGGAAGGAGATGCAGCCGCACGGATTCGCCGCCGTCGCCGCCCTCGGCGCGGTCCTGACCGGCCGTCCGGTGCGCCTGCGCCTGAACCGCACGCAGGACATCACCCTGTCCGGGAAAAGACACCCGTTCCACGCCCGCTGGGAGGTCGGCTTCGATGAGGAGGGCCGTCTGCAGGCGCTCAAGGCCACGCTGACCAGCGACGGCGGCTGGTGCCTGGACCTCTCCGAACCGGTCCTGGCCCGCGCCATGTGCCATATCGACAACGCCTACTGGATCCCGCATGTGGAGGTCCACGGGCGGGTGGCGCAGACGAACAAGACATCGCAGACGGCCTTCCGCGGCTTCGGCGGCCCGCAAGGGATGCTGGTGATGGAGGACCTCCTGGGCCGGTGCGCGCCCTTGCTCGGCCTGGAACCGGGCGAGCTGCGCCGCCGCAACCTGTACGCGCCGGGTCAAAGCACCCCGTACGGGCAGCCGGTCCGGCATCCCGAGCGGCTGACCACCATCTGGGCGCAGCTGCTGGAGCGTGCCGACGTCGAACGCCGCCAGGAACAGCTGAAGACGTTCAATGCCGCACACCCGCACACCAAGCGCGCGCTCGCCGTGACCCCGGTCAAGTTCGGCATTTCCTTTAACCTCACGGCCTTTAACCAGGCCGGCGCGCTGGTCCACGTCTACAAGGACGGCTCGGTGCTGATCAACCACGGCGGCACGGAAATGGGGCAGGGACTGCATACCAAGATGCG
>JBFGBS010000457.1:0-2642 GCA_041567475.1 Arthrobacter sp. | reverse complement strand
CTACACGCTGGAATACGGGACGGCCACCCTCGAGCTTCACACCACGGACCTGGCGCCCGGTAGCAGGGTCCTGATCCTCGACGACGTACTCGCCACGGGAGGCACGCTCGGTGCCACCGTCCGGCTGTTTGAACGCTGCGGTGTCCGCGTCGCCGGGGTAGGCGTCGTGTTGGAAATCGATGCCCTGAACGGCCGCGCCGCACTGCCCGGCCACCGGATCCACCCGTTGGTGCACCTGTAGCCGTTCGTCACCCGGCTGGACGATCCCGGCCATCTGGGTAGAATTTCCGGACAAATGCCGCAATGGGGTGTTTCAGACGGGCCAACCGAAATGGTTGTAGAATGATTGGTCCGTCTTTTTCGATAGGGGAACGCTCGATGCACGACGCCGATTTGGCCCATGAACGCGACTATGTGGCCGGACTGTACGCCCGGCTCGATGAGTTGCGGGCAGAGAAGCGCGCCCAACTGGCGCAGGTGCGACGTGCCGGCGCCGTGGGCACCATGCAAAACGTCTCGGAGCGCGACGCCTTCGCCGCGCTTTACGAGGACCGCCTCGCCCAGCTCGACGCCGTCGATGACCGCCTCGTGTTCGGCCGGCTCGACCTCGATTCAGGGGAAGAACAATACATCGGCCGAATCGGCCTGACCACCGAGGATCTCCAGCGCCTCATGGTGGATTGGCGGGCACCCGAGGCCGGCCACTTCTACCAGGCCACCGCCTTCGACCGGCAGGGCGTCCGCCGCCGGCGCCACCTGATCCTGCAGGGCCGGACCGTCAAAGCGATCGAAGACGATGTCCTCGACGCGGACATGCTCGCGGACAACGATTCGCTCCAGGGTGAAGGCGCGCTGCTGGCTGCGCTGAATTCCAAGCGGACCGGCCGGATGTCCGACATCGTCGGAACCATCCAGTCCGAGCAGGACCGGATCATCCGCTCTGCAATATCCGGGGCACTCGTCGTCCAAGGTGGACCGGGAACGGGTAAAACGGCCGTGGCGTTGCACCGCGCGGCCTATCTGCTCTACACCCACCGTGAACGGCTCAAGACCGCCGGCGTGCTGCTCGTGGGCCCGTCGTCATCGTTTATGAACTACATCGAACGCGTGCTGCCCTCACTGGGTGAAACTGGCGTTGTGATGGCAAGCCTTGGCCGGTTGATGCCCGGGATCACCACCGTCGCGGAGCCGGAATCCGCCGTCGCGGCGCTCAAGGGACGCCTGGACATGGCCGACGTCGTGGCCAACGCCGTCGCCAACCGGCAGCGCACCCCGGCAGCGGACCGCATCCTTGAAGTCGACGGACGCAAGCTCGTCCTGACGCCCCGGCAGGTCCGCCGTGCGCGGGACCGGGCCCGGGCAACCGGCAAGCCACACAACGAGGCGCGCGTCTCGTTCGTCAAGATCCTGCTCCGCGAACTGACCGAACAAATGACCGAGCTGGTCGAAGCCGGCAACATCGGGAACAACGCGGACCGCTCCTACCTGGCCGAGGACGTCCGGTCCGCCCGCGATGTCCGGATTGCGCTGAACCTGTGCTGGATGCCGATGACGCCCGAGAAGCTCATCGGCGAACTGCTGAGCAAACCGGCCATCCTGGAAGCCTGCACGCCGCATCTCACCCCGGCAGAGCGCGCCCTGCTGCTACGGCCCGCCGGAGCAGCCTGGACCGAATCGGACGTCCCGCTGCTGGACGAAGCCGCCGAGCTCCTCGGTGAACTCGACGCCGCCGCCGGACGCGGCCTGGCGCAGCAGGAATCCGACCGTGCCCGCGACCTGGCCAACGCCAAACAGACCCTGGTCAATATGGAAACCGCGGGCGTCGATGTCCTGATCTCCGCCGAAGAGCTGATGGACCAGAACCAGGAGCGCGAGACCCGGCTTAGCGCTGCCGAACGGGCCACCACCGACCGCAGCTGGGCATTCGGACACATCGTGGTGGATGAGGCACAGGAACTCTCACCCATGCAGTGGCGCCTTCTTGTCCGCCGCTGCCCGCTGAAATCCTTCACGATCGTGGGCGACATCGCCCAGACGAGCTCTGTAGCGGGCGCGAACTCCTGGCACAGTGCGCTGGCTCCGATGTTCGGCGATCGCTGGCAGCTCGAGGAACTGACGGTCAACTACCGCACGCCGTCGCAGATCGCCGAAGCCGCGGCCCGGATGGCCAACGCCGCAGGCCTTGTGGTCTCGGCTCCGAAGGCCGTTCGCGAAGGCCGCTGGGATCCGGTGATCGACCGGGTTGAGCCGGAGCAGATCGTGACCAGGCTCGTCGAAGTGCTGCCCGAAGAGCTCGCCGCCATCGAAGGCGGATTGCTGGCCGTGATTGCCGATGGAGAGCTGCTGCCGGCCGCCAGCAAGGCGCTGCGCGAGGTCTACGGCCACCGCGTCGGCACCGGCGCCGGCAGTTACGCCCAGGACATCGTGGTCATCAGCCCCCGCGAGGCCAAGGGCCTGGAGTTCGACGGCGTAGTAGTCCTGGAACCGATGGCAATGCTTAACCATGAACACGGCCGGGTCGGGGACCTGTACGTAGCGATGACCAGGCCCACCCAGCGGCTGCGGCTCATCGCGGCCGCCGGCGTGCCCGCGGGCATCGAGGACTGAGCCGGAGTGCGGCCGCCGGCAGCGTCACGGACGCT
>JBFGBS010000456.1:0-2643 GCA_041567475.1 Arthrobacter sp. | reverse complement strand
CGTCACCAGCAGGCCACGCAGCGGCACCGCCACCGACCCGTCGGGACCGGTGAAGGGCGCCAGGACCTCCGTCGCCCCCTGCCGTATTGCGGCATACTGCTCGGCGCTCAACCGGTCGGCGAGCGGCGTGCTTTCCACTTCCACAATGACGAATTCCGCCGCCGAGCCGTACCGGGCCGTGCCGCCGTAGGACTGGAGGTTCGTCACGGTCAGTCCCGCCTCGCGGAACAGGTTCCGCAGCAGTTCCGGATCGCCGCACGCCCAGTACGTGCCCAGGAGGGACAACGCCTCGGCGCCGGCATGCCGGCCCACGAGTTCGACGAACGGGCCGTACGCCGGCTGATCCGTGAGGCGGCCGGGAACCGCGATGGCCACAGTCCCGCCGTTCCTGACCACTCGGGCCATTTCCCGCAGTGACTGCACCGGGTCCGGGAAGAACATCAGCGCCATCTGGCACAGCGCCGTATCGAATGCGGTGTCCGGCAGCGGCAGTGCCCCGGCGTCCCCCTGCCGCCAGGCGATCTCCGGGCTGACCCGGGCCGCTACGGTGAGCATTGCCTGGTTGATGTCCACGCCCGTGACCGCGGCTGCACCCGTGATGGCAGCAGCCCGGCGGGCCACTACGCCGGTGCCGCACGCGACGTCGAGGACCCGCTGGCCAGGGGCGATGCCGGCCGCTGCCACAAGCTGCTCCGCCCACTCTGCGAAAATCGCCGGCACGAACCGCTCCTCATAGGCTTCCGCCGCGGAAAGCGCGAGCTGGAACGTTTCGGTAGTCATCGTTCTCACTCCTTCATGGTTGCCTGGTTTTCCAGTTCCAGCATCGCCATCCGTGCGGGCCGAGACATGGGTGTCCGCACCTATTTTCTTGTGCCGTACCGGAGTCTCTATGCGCCGTTCCGGAGCCGCCGCCCGGAACGGCGGCGGTAAAATTGGTCCATGGCGTCCGCGTCGGAACTGCTGGTTATCGAGGGCGAGGCCGCGCTGGAGGCCGGAGACTGGCCCAGCGCCCGGTCGGTGTTCAAGGTCGCGTCAGAGACCGAGCCAACGGCCGAAGCGGCCCACGGCCTGGCCCGCGCAGAGGAGTGGTCCGGTGACTACGAGACGGCCATCCGCCTCTACGAGCAGGCTTTTGTGATGTACCGGGAACGGGGCGAAGTCCGCCGGCCGGCGGTGATTGCCGCCCGCGAACTGAGCTTTCTCCACGGCGCTGTCTACGGGAACGCCGCGGCTGCCGCCGGATGGCTGGCCAGGGCCCGGACCTTGATCGCCGGCAGCCCGGACTGTGTTGAGGCCGGCTGGGTGCATCTGGCCGAATGCCTGGCCACCAAGAACCCGGACCGCATCCGTGACCATGCTGTTGCGGCTACCGCACTGGGCCGGCGCTTTGCCGATCCGGGGCTGGAATTCTGCGGCCGCAGCTATGAAGGACTGGCTCTGGTGCTGGCCGGCCACATTTCCGGGGGATTTCGGTTGGTGGATGAGGCCACCGCGGCAGCCACCGGGGGAGAGGTCCGTGACTACCAGGCCGCCGGCGAAATCTTCTGCAAGATGCTGTTGTGCTCGGAACTGACGTTGGACGTCCGGAGGGCGCAGCAATGGATGGACGTGGCAGACCGCTTTGGCCGGCGCGTGCATGCCGCATGGATCCCGGCGATTTGCAGCACGCACTATGGCGGGATCCTCACCGCGTCCGGGAATTGGACTGAAGCCGAAGAGCGGCTACGGTCAGCGGTCCGTGACTACGACGCCAGCTACCGTGCCCTGCGCACCGCCGCCGTGGTCCGTCTCGCGGAACTGCGCCTGCGCCAGGGCCGGCTGGAGGAATCGGCCGCGCTGGTCCAGGAGGGCCGGTCCGATGCCTACGCTGTCCGTCCGCAGGCAGTCCTCCTGATGGCGACCGGCGAAGCCAGCCGCGCTGCCCGCGCCTTGGCCCGGCACCTGGCCAAGACCGGCACTTCCGCATTGCGGGCCCCCGAACTGGCGCTGCTGGCGGAGGCTTATCTGAGGGCCGGGAGGCCCAACGATGCCGCCGCGGCCGGTGCCGAGCTGAGAGTCCTGGCCGAGACAGTGAATCTGGCGCAGTACCGCGCACTGGCCGAATATGTCATGGGGCTGCAGGACATGGGAACCGGGCAGGCAGCCAGCGCCCGGGAGCACTTCGAGTCAGCTGCCGAGTACTTCGGCTCAGCCGGCCTGCCGCTCGAAGCGGCCCGCAGTATGCTCGGCCTGGCCCGGCTGGAGACCGGCGACGACCCGGGACTTGCGCTGACGCACGCCCGCAACGCCTGGGCGGTTTTCCAGCGGCTTGGTGCGGGTTCCGACGTCGACGCGGCCGCCCGGGAACTGCGCGCGCTCGGACACAAGTCCGGGGCTACGGTGCGAACCGGAGGCCCACTGACGGCACGCGAAATGCGGGTGCTGGAACTCGTGGCGGAAGGCGAATCGAACGCCCAGATTGCCGCCCGCCTGTTTATCAGCAAGCGGACGGTCGAACACCATGTCGGCAGCATCCTCGCAAAACTCGGACTCAGCACGCGGGCGCAGGCACAGGCCTACGCGCACCGGACACTGCACAAGCCCCCGGTGTGAGGCCTGCAGCCCGACCTGCACTCACACCCGGGGAGCATGCTCATTCTTGGG
>JBFGBS010000455.1:0-2648 GCA_041567475.1 Arthrobacter sp. | reverse complement strand
GCCGAACTGCACTACCGGCCCATCGGCGTCGTCGGCGCGATCGGCCCGTGGAACTGGCCGATGATGATCACCGTCTGGCAGGTCGCCCCGGCCTTGCGGATGGGCAACGCCGTGGTGGTCAAGCCCTCCGAATACACCCCGTTGTCCGTCCTTGCCCTGGTCCGGATCCTCAACGAGGAACTCCCCGAAGGACTGCTCACCGCCGTCTCCGGCGGCCGCGACGTCGGCGAGGCCCTCGCCGGACACCCCGGCATCGGCAAGATCATGTTCACCGGCTCTACCGCGACCGGCAAGGCCATCATCAAATCCTCCGCGGACACCGTCAAACGCCTCACGCTGGAACTTGGCGGCAACGACGCAGGCATAGTCCTGCCCGACGCCGACCCCAAGGCGATCGCCGAGGGACTCTTTTGGGGCGCCTTCATCAACACCGGCCAGACCTGCGCGGCCCTCAAACGCCTCTACGTCCACACCGACATCTATGACGCCGTCTGCGACGAACTCGCCACCGTCGCCGCCGCCATGCCGATGGGCAACGGTCTCGACGAGAACAACGTCCTCGGTCCGCTACAGAACCGGGCGCAGTTCGACATCGTCGCCCGGCTCGTCGAGGCCGCCCGCGACTCCGGCGCGCGCATCCTGCTCGGCGGCACCCCGGACACGGCCACGCCCGGCAACTTCTACCCCACCACTTTGGTGGCGGACATCGAGAACACCAACCCCCTGGTCGCCGAGGAGCAGTTCGGCCCCGCCCTGCCGATCATCCGGTACTCCAGCGTGGACGAGGCGGTCACCATGGCCAACGGACTCGACGTCGGACTCGGCGCCTCCGTCTGGTCCGCCGACCCCGTCGCAGCCCGCAAGGTCGCCGCCCGGCTCGAAGCCGGCACCGTCTGGATCAATAAGCACGGCGCCGTGGACCCCCGCGTGCCGTTCGGCGGCGCGAAGCAATCCGGCTACGGCCTCGAGTTCGGCGTCGAAGGCCTCAAGGCCCTCGGCGTCCCCCAAGTCATCACCGGCTGACACCCGCTTCAAGAACACGGGCATCCCCCGCCGCCGGACCTCCGGTTGCGGGGGTTGCGGTGTTTAAAGGCCCATCGCGGTACGGACTTCCTCGAGGATCCGTTGCATGGCCTTCTCCGCCGTTCCCGCATCACCCTCGGCCACCGCAGCGGCGACTTCCTCGTGCGCCTGGATCGCGTCCGGGTGTGGGTGATAGGGCATCAGCCGCTGCCGGGTGCGGCTGGAGAGAACCTCGGCCACCATCCCGTCGAGGGCTTGGAACATCTCGTTACCGCTGCTGTGCAGGAGGAGCTGGTGGAAAGCGATGTCGGCGGCAAGGAATTTCTCCAGGTCGCCGGCCTCTCCCAGCCGGCGCAGATCCGCTGCCAGCGACACGAGCTGACGGCGTTCCGCCGCGCCTGCCCGTCGGGCCGCGCCGGCCGCGGCGATGGGTTCAACAGCGATCCGGAGTTCGGTCAGGCTCGCATACTGCTCGGTCCGGCGGCCGGACGCCAGACGCCACCGGACCAGTTTGGGGTCAAAGACATTCCAGTGCGCCGAGTCCTGCACCACAATCCCGACCCGGCGCCGCGAATAGACCAGGTTCATCGATTCAAGGACGCGGGTGGTGTCGCGGGCTAGGGTCCGCGAGATGCCGTACTGCTGCTGGATACCCTCCAGGGTCAGCCGCTGCCCGGGCGCGTAAACGCCCGAGACGATGGCTTCGCCGAGTTCGTCCAGGACCCTCAAGTGCAGGGCGCGCAGCGGTTCATCCTGGTCCCCGGTGTCGCCGGGCACTCCGTCCCGGCTCCCGTCGTTGCCGTGTTCATTCGCTGGTGTCGCCGTCGACATGTGCCGCCTCCATCCGCCCGCAGGGGCTGCTTCCCAGCATAGTGCGTTCCCAACCAATGGTGTGACGTAACTTACCTAAAGATAGTATGATTACGGTTCAAAGGTGCTACCTTTCTGAACAGGCTGCTGCGGCGGCCAGGGTTCATCCGAACCTCAAGACATCGTCAACGGAGGTAAACAATGACGTTTTCTGCCATTCATCTGGTGGTGATGGGAGTCGCCGGCGCCGGCAAGTCAACGGTCGCCGAAGCGCTCTCCCGCGACCTGGGATGGGTTATGGCCGAGGCGGATGAATTCCACCCGCAGTCCAACATCGCCAAGATGAACAGCGGGACACCGCTGGAGGACAGCGACCGCTGGCCGTGGCTGCACTCGATCCGCGACTGGATGAGCGCCCGGGCCAGGAGCGGCGCGAGCACGGTCCTCACCTGCTCCGCCCTCAAAGCGGAATACCGCCAGCTGCTCTCCGAAGCGGAGGGCCGGGTGGTCTTCCTCCACCTGGAGGGCGACGCCGCACTCCTGGCCGAGCGAATGCAAGGTCGGGCCGGCCACTTTATGCCTGTCACCCTGCTGCCGAGCCAACTGGCCACGCTGGAGCCGTTGACCCCCGACGAACTTGCCGCCGGCAGCATGCGCCTGGACATCACCCGGACGCCCGAACAGCTGGTCGCCGAGATCAAGGCATCCCTCGGACTGCGCGGCGGCCACGACACCGGAGCCGGCGACCCCGCCTAGCCCCACCAGAGCTTCACCCCACTTTTGCCCAATTGTTTCAAAGGAGAATCATGACCATC
>JBFGBS010000454.1:0-2654 GCA_041567475.1 Arthrobacter sp. | reverse complement strand
CGCGGCCGCAGGCCCGCCGGCCGGTTCTCCAGTTGGCGGACGACGCCGGGAAGACCTGCCTGGCTGACCAGCCGCGGTTCCGGGGCGCCCGGAAGAGGGGTGCCGTCCGCCGATAGTTCCTGGAGGGCCGCACCGTCGGCGTGGGCGGAGAGCAGCAGGTACATAGCCTCAATTCTGCCCTGCGCCGGGCCGGGGCCAGGACGGGGCCAGGACGGGGCCGGGCCGGGACCGGGCCGCCGGCGGAGAAGCCGGGCCCGGAGCGCTACCGCGGGCCGGGCGCCCGACCCGAAGTTGTCCACATAGTGCCGTGCGTCGGTGTCGGTGCCCTGCCCGCCGCGGCAAGGTGGCCATATGAGTAGGCACCCGTCCCGCAGTCCCGCCCCGCGGCATCAGGGTGGCTCCGCAGCGTGGGTCCCGTCCGAGGCGCGGGAGACGCTGCTGGTGACCGGGCATGATGCCCTTTGCGGCGAGGTCGAGCGGATCGTCGCGGCGGCCGGCGGCACCCTGCGGACAGTATCGGATGTCCGCGAGGCAGCACCGTTCTGGGACGCGGCGGCGGCGGTCTTGGTTGGCAGTGATATCCGGGAATTGCCGCTCCGCCGGCGGGCGCCGGCCGTCCTCGTCGGCATGGACAGTGACGGGGCCGGCCTGTGGCATCTGGCAGCAGCCATCGGCGCCGAAAGGGTCGCCGTGCTGCCCGAGGCAGCGGCCTGGCTCGCCGAATACCTGAACCGGTCCGGCGCACCCGAGGCCGGTGGCCTGGTCCTCGGCATAGCAGGCGGCTGCGGCGGGGCGGGCGCGAGCACAGCAGCCATCTGGGTTGCCCAGGCTGCCGCGCGGCTTGGTGCCAGGACCCTCCTCGTCGACGGGGATCCCTGGGGTGGTGGCCTTGAACTGGCCATCACGGCCGAAGACGCGCCCGGGCTCCGCTGGCCCGACCTCGCCGGCGTACATGGAAGCCTCGATCCTGACCAGCTTTTCCAGGCCCTGCCGGCCGCCGACGGATTCTCCTTCCTGTCCTGGCCGGGCGGACGGGATGTGTCTACGGACGTGGACGAAACGACGGTGGCCGAAGTCCTCGACGCCGCACGGCGCGCGTATGAATTCGTCGTGGTGGACATCGGCAGGGGCCGCGAGGCTCTTCGCACGTTCGCCTGGGAATGCGACCGGATCATGGTCGTGGCGCCCGTGCAGTTGCGGGCGGCTGTGGCAGCTGCCCGCATGCTCCGGGAACTCCCGCCGGTTGAAACGGCGCTTGTGGTCCGGGGAGCGCCGGGCGCCGGACTCGACGCGCCCCTGCTCGCGGATGCCGTCGGCCTTCCGCTCTGCGCCCTCCTGCCCAACATCAGAGGCATCGCGGCCGCCACGGACACCGGGAGGCTCCTGGCCGCAGGCCGCCAGCGCAACGTCCGGAGGTTCGCCGCCAGGGTTCTGGATCTCACCGCCGGAGGCGCGTCGTGAGCGCGCATGCGGCCCCGGGTCCGCACGACCCGGACCGGGGCCCTGTACCGTCCTTGCGTGGCCGGCCGGCGGCTTTCCTCGATCAGGGGCTGCTGGAGGCAGTACGTGATTCCGTGCTGGCCGAATCCGGGCCGGTAACTCCTGCCCGGGTCGCGGCGGCTGTGCAGGCGAGCGGGCGCCTGCTGGGCACGGCGGGTGCCCTGGCCGCCGTCGAGAACATCAGCGCGGAACTGAGCGGACTTGGCCCGTTGCAGAAGCTCGCCAGCGATCCGGCCGTCACGGACATCTTCGTGAACGGCCCGGACTCGGTGTGGCTGGACCGGGGCGACGGACTGGAACGGGCCCCGGTCGCGTTCTCCGGTGAGCAACAGATCCGGTCCCTCGCCGCCCGGCTGGTGGCGGCCGGCGGCCGGCGGCTCGATGACGGATCCCCCTGCGCTGATGTCAAGCTCGACGGCGGGTACCGGGTGCACGCCGTCCTGCCGCCGATCTCCACGGCCGGGACGCTCCTCAGCGTGAGAATCCGGCGGTCATCGGTCTTCGCAATGGACGAGCTGCGGCGGGAAGGAATGTTTGATGCGTTCATTCAGATGGTGCTGGAACGCATGGTGCAGCGGAGGCTGAGCTTCCTGATCAGTGGCGCCACCGGATCCGGCAAAACGACTCTCCTCGCGACGATGCTGGGGCTGTGCAACCCGGATGAGCGGCTGGTCCTGATCGAGGATGCGGCTGAACTGAACCCGGTCCACCCCCATGTCGTCTCGCTGCAGTCACGGCACGGGAACCTGGAGGGCGGCGGTGTCGTGGATCTCGGTGAACTGGTCCGCCAGGCCATGCGGATGCGGCCGGACCGGCTGGTTGTCGGCGAATGCCGGGGTGCGGAGGTCCGGGAATTGTTGACGGCTATGAACACGGGCCACTCAGGCGGCGGCGGGACGATCCACGCCAACGCCGCCGGGGCGGTGCCAGCGCGGTTGATGGCGCTCGGTGCCCTGGCGGGAATGAGCGCGGACGCCGTTCGGCTCCAGGCGGCCAGTGCCCTCGACGCGGTTATCCACGTCGCCCGTACCGCCGCCGGGCGGCAGGTAGCCGGAATCGGAGTCGTCGAGACTACCGAAACGGGCCTCGCCGTCATTGCTGCCGTGGACGCTGACGACGGCGCCGTCCGCCTCGGCCGCGCCTGGCCCCGGTTG
>JBFGBS010000453.1:0-2655 GCA_041567475.1 Arthrobacter sp. | reverse complement strand
GGCTTCGACCTGAAGACCCGGCGCCGGCTCGCGGCCAAGGCCTTCGCGCACACCGCCGCCTACGACACCGCGGTGGCCAGCTGGACCGCCACCCAGTTCCTCGACGAGGACGGCGACGGCGTGATCGACTGGCCCGCCTACACCGGCCTCGCGCTGGAACGCTCCGAAGTGCTCCGCTACGGCGAAAACCCGCACCAGCAGGCCGCCCTGTACGTGGACAAGGCCGCCCCGGCCGGCATCGCCCAGGCCGACCAGCTGCACGGCAAGGCCATGAGCTACAACAACTTCGTCGACGCCGACGCCGCCCTCCGCGCCGCGTTCGACTTCGCCGGGCCCGCCGTCGCGATCATCAAGCACGCCAACCCCTGCGGTGTGGCCGTCGCCTCCGCCTCCGCCGCCGATCCCATCGCCGACGCCCACGCGAAGGCCCACGCCTGCGATCCGGTTTCCGCCTTCGGCGGCGTGATTGCCGCGAACCGCACCGTCACCGCCGGCATGGCCGCGACGGTGGCCGGCATTTTCACCGAGGTGGTCATTGCCCCGGACTTCGAGCCGGAGGCCGTGGAGATCCTCTCCAAGAAGAAGAACATCCGCCTCCTGGCCCTGCCCGAAGGCTACGGCCGCTACCCCTCCGAAATGCGCCAGGTCTCCGGCGGGGTGCTGGTGCAGGTGACGGACAAGGTCGACGCCGAGGGTGACAACCCGGCCAACTGGACCCTCGCCGCCGGTGCCGCCGCCGATGACGCGACCCTGGCGGACCTCGCCTTCGCCTGGACCGCCTGCCGTGCCGCGAAGTCCAACGCGATCCTGCTCGCCGACAACGGTGCCGCCGTCGGAATCGGCATGGGCCAGGTCAACCGGCTCGATTCCTGCAAGCTGGCCGTCGAGCGGGCCAACTCCCTCGGCGTCACGGTGACCTCCGACGTCGACGCCGCCGGTGGGGCCTCCGGCGCCGACGCCGGCGACGCACCGGAGCGGGCCCGCGGCGCCGTTGCGGCCTCGGATGCGTTCTTCCCGTTCGCCGACGGCCTGCAGATCCTGATCGACGCCGGCGTGCGCGCCGTGGTCCAGCCCGGCGGTTCGGTCCGGGACGAGGAAGTCATCGCTGCGGCCAACGCCGCCGGGATCACGATGTACTTCACCGGGGCCCGCCACTTCTTCCACTAGGCCGCAACGGGGTCCCCGCCGGCCGCACCGAGCCGGCGGGAACCACGCCCCACAAACAATGGACATGCCCTCCCTTCCCGGGAGGACATGTCCATTTTTTGTGGCCAGGAAAGAGCAGGTAGGGATTATGTCCAGTCGCGGGCCTGCGCGGAGGGCATGTCCGGGGGGAGGGGTGTTACGACTGCTGCCGGACGCTACGAGGCAGCCGCCGCGGAGTACACCTGCTGGATGACCGAGCCCCAGTACGGGCCGTACATCGTGGTGCCGTTGCTGCCGTAGCCGTAGCTGTTCACCGAGTTCTGGTACCCGCCGGAGCTGGAGCCGATGAACCACGGCCCGCCCGAGGACCCGCCGGTCATGTTGCAGGGGATGCCCTGCGAGTTGTACTGCGGGTTAAAGGGATCGTTCTTGGCGGTGCCGGAACAGCTCTTCAGGGTTTCGCCGTTGAACGGCGGAGCCGCCGGGTAGCCGAAGGCCTTGTAGGTCAGGCCGCGGGCCGCGTTGAACTGCAGGCCGGAGGCGCCGACGACGTCGGAGAGCGACTGGCCGTTGAGCGTGGACATCACGGCGAAGCCGGTGTCGTACGTCGAGTCACCGTTGGAGACCCACTGGCTCGGCGCGTGCAGGGACTTCGCTGTCCACTGCCCGTACGGTGCGGAACCATTCTGGTAGGCCGGGACGAAGGTGAACTTGGTGGCGAACGCGCCGGGGCCCTCATTGAGGCAGTGGCCGGCGGTGGAGACGGTGTTCTTATTGCCGGCGGAGACCGAATTGCCCGAGCAGACGTAATTGGATCCGGCGAGAGTGAAGAAGACCTTGCCGATGTGCGGGACCGGGGACTCGCTGGCGTTGGCCTTGTTGACGAGGGCGTCTGCCTTCGGTGCCTTGGCTTCGATGGTGCTCAAGGCACCCTTCTGTACCGGTTCCGCGGACCGGGACTGGTTGCCGCGTTCCACGGCCTTCTTCGCCAGGACATCGCCCGGGATGGCGTTGCGCATCCGCTCGGGGGTCCAGTAGCCGACGCCGGCGTCGGTGACGGTGTGGCTGCTGACGGTGCCGTCGGGGGCCGGTGCCTTGGCCGCGGCCGGGCCCGCTGTGGCGGGGCCCGCCGCGCTGAGTGCGAGCAGGGCAGCGGCCGTGAAGGTGAACAGGCTGGTGGCCAGAGTCTTGGGTTTTCTCATGGTGTCCTAACCGGAGGAAAGCGGTGCGGCCGCCGGGGCGGCCGCGGGGATGGGACTGAACCTACGGCAGCTTGACGGATCTGTAAAGTTTTTTGTCAAATCTTGTTGATCCGCTGTGGGGTGTCATGGATTTGCCGGTGGCCGCCCCCGGTAGGCGCCAATCCCGTGTCCTCGGGTAAGTTAGGGATGTTGCATAACCCACGATTCCGGATACACCCAGACCTTCAGGGAGACGCCCGCGCAATGGCAAAGATTATCTATACCCACACCGACGAAGCGCCGATGCTGGCCACCTATTCGTTCTTGC
>JBFGBS010000452.1:0-2664 GCA_041567475.1 Arthrobacter sp. | reverse complement strand
TCGGCGGCCACGAGACGTTCGTGAAGCTGATTGACGTGTTTTATGACGGCGTCGCAACCGACCCGCTCCTACGGGCCATGTATCCGGAGGAGGATCTGGGCCCGGCCAAACGGCGCTTCCTGATGTTCCTGGAACAGTACTGGGGCGGACCGACGACCTATGGCGAGGAGCGCGGACACCCGCGGCTGCGGATGCGGCACCAGCCGTTCCGGGTCACCCCCGAAGCCAAGGACCGCTGGCTGCTCCACATGCGTGCCGCGGTGGACGCCCTGGAGCTCCCGCCGCTGCACGAAGGGACACTGTGGGACTACATGGAGCGGGCTGCCCTGTCGATGGTGAACAGCCCCTCGGACGGCTAAGAAACCCTGACGGAGGGCCGGGCCGTGCGCGGCTAGAGGCCTGAGCCGGTCCTGGCCAGGACATGCCCGCGGACTCCGCTGAGGCGGTACCAGCGCCCGGCCCGGTAGAGCTTCTGCTCCCCGTCTGCCAGGAACCCCAGGGTCAGGGCGGCAAACGCGGCGCCGGCCGGGAGGCCGCCGGCGCCGGGAAGTTCCCGGCCCCAGACTGCGGCCCGGGCGTTGTTGACAATCAGGGCGCCGGGCTTGTCCGGCACCATGGCGGCCACCTCGGAGATCCCGGTCTCCGCCGCCTGCCGCAACGCGGAATCCTGCAGCGCGCCCAGCGGTTCCCAGCCGGACCGCGGGGCTCCGATTCCGGCCCACGATTCGTTGACCGCGACGGGCGGCAGCGCCAGTTCAACGTCGCCCTCCCCCGCCCGCGCCAACCGGTCCAGCACGGCGGACAAGGCGACCGTCACGTCGGCGCCGGCGGGCTGCGCCAGCGCCATCGTCCGGAGCCCCAGAATGGTGGGCGTGGACTCGCCCAGCAGCCGGGGCCGGAGGACACAGACATAGGCGGCGAGGACGGAACCGGACGCCTGGAGCCGGATGGCGCCGTCGTCAATGGTTTTGGCCCGGGTCGCGAAGGTGCGCAGATCGGCGAGGTCGCGGGGATCGGTGAACTGCAGGGTACGGGTTAGGACGTCAGACACACTATCGACTCTACCGGTTGCGCTTCCTTGGAGCGGTGCCGGATGGCCGTCTAAAGTCGAACCATGACTGAAGCCGAAGCCGGATTGCAGGCGCCGCCTGCCGTGGATCCCACCTCCGCCCTGATCCACCTCTTGAACCTGGGCGAACTGGAGGGGGCCCGCACGGATGAGGATATCTTCCTGGGTCCCTCCCAGCAGCAGCCCCACCAGCGCGTCTTCGGCGGCCAGGTGCTGGCGCAGTCGCTCGTGGCCGGGAGCCGCACGGTGGACCCCGACCGGAGCGTGCACTCCATGCACGGCTATTTCCTGCGGCCCGGAGACGCCAACAAGCCGATCACGTTTGGCGTCCAGCGGCTGCGGGACGGGCGCTCGTTCTCGGCGCGGCGGGTGCACGCCTACCAGGAGGGCATGCCCATTCTTTCGATGATCGCGTCCTTCCAGAACGAGGACGACGGCGTCGAACACCAGTCGGTGATGCCCGCCGGGGTCCCCGATCCCGAGTCCCTGCCCAGCACCGCGGACCTCCTGGGCAAGTTCGACCATCCGGTAGCACGGCACTGGTCCTTCGAGCGGCCCTTCGACATCCGGCACGTTGACCCGGCCCTGTATGTGGCGGCCAAGGGTCCCAAGGAGGCCACCAACGCCGTCTGGATGAAGACCTTCGGCCCCATGCCCGATGACCCGGGCATGCACCGCGCGGCGCTGGCCTATGCCAGCGATTACACGATCCTGGAGTCGATCCTTCGCCAGCATGGCCTGAGCTGGATCACCCCCGGGATGTCCGTGGCGAGCCTGGACCACGCGATGTGGTGGCACCGGCCGGTCCGGGTCGACGAATGGCTGCTCTACGTCCAGGAATCCCCCAGCGCCCAGGGTGCCCGGGGCCTGGCGACCGGGAAGATTTTCAGCAGGGACGGCCGGCACGTGGCCACCGTCGCGCAGGAGGGCATGGTCCGGGTGCCGACCGGCCTCAAGGACTAACCGACCCCGCGCCGGGCGGCCGGGCAGACAGACGGACGGACGCAAAAGGCCGGCTCCCGAGGGAGCCGGCCTTTTGTGCGCTCTAGTCGCGGGTGAGGCGGCGGTGGGTGACCCGGTGCGGCTTGGCCGCGTCGGCGCCCAGGCGCTCAATCTTGTTTTCCTCGTAGGACTCGAAGTTGCCCTCGAACCAGTACCACTTCGAGGGGTTTTCCTCGTCGCCTTCATAGGCGAGGATGTGGGTGGCTACCCGGTCCAGGAACCAGCGGTCGTGCGAGACGACCACGGCGCAGCCCGGGAACTCGAGCAGGGCGTTCTCGAGGCTGCTGAGGGTCTCCACGTCGAGGTCGTTGGTCGGTTCGTCCAGGAGCAGCAGGTTCCCGCCCTGTTTGAGCGTCAGGGCCAGGTTCAGGCGGTTACGCTCACCGCCGGAGAGCACGCCGGCCTTCTTCTGCTGGTCCGGGCCCTTGAAGCCGAACGCCGCGACGTAGGCGCGGGACGGCATCTCGACATGCCCGACCTGGATGTAGTCGAGTCCGTCGGAGACGACCTCCCACAGGGTCTTGTTCGGGTCAATGCCGCCGCGGCTCTGGTCGGCGTAGGAGATCTTGACGGAGTCGCCGATCTTCAGGTCG
>JBFGBS010000451.1:0-2672 GCA_041567475.1 Arthrobacter sp. | reverse complement strand
GCGGCGGTCCAGCCGGAGGCCAGCACGGCGCCCCCACGGGCAATGATGGTGAAGGGCCCGTCCGGGGTGGACAGGGTCAGGAGCTGGGCTTTCACGGGATCGCTTTCGTCAGGGTGGGGATTGAAGTTTGCGGTGCAGCCGGGACTGCAAGGGTTGTCGTGGCGGGCCGTTTCCGGGCCGTGGCCTGTGCTCCGGCTGCGGCGGCCCATAGGTGCATGGTGGCGTAGGACCGCCACGGACTGACCTCGCGGAAGTCGGGCGACGGCGGCCCGCCGGAAGTCCGGCCGCCCGCCGGCTCGGGGGCCGCGGGTTCCTCGGCAGTCCGTCCGGGGACGGCCGCCTGGAGGGAACGGATGCCGTTGCGGACGGCCGCGTCGTTGGCCAGGAAAACGTCCGGAGCGCCAAGGACCCGCATTCCGACGTAACCTGCGGTCCACGGCCCGACCCCGGCAAGGGGCAGCAGCTTGGCTTCCAACCCGGGCAGATCGTCGCCGTAACCGAAATCGAGGTCACCGGCGGCCATTGCCGCCGCCGCGCCGCGGACGGAGTCAATGCGGCGCTGCGGGCCGCGGAGCAGCCTGTAGCCGGACTCGGCAATTTGCGCGGCGTTGGGAAAGAGCCGCTGCAGCCCGTCGGCGGGCACCAACGAGTCGCTCCCGCAGGCCGCCAGTTGCGTGAGCGCCGTCCGGGCGGCGGCCACAGTGATTTGCTGTCCGATCATTGCCCGGATCAGCAGTTCCTGCGGATCGACTGCCCCGGGCATCCTGATGCCCGGCGTAGTTGCCACGCGCGCGGCCAGCCGCGGATCGGCGGCGAGGGCTGCGTCGATGGCGAGTGGATCGGCGTCGAGGTCGAGCAGGCGCCGGACCCGGCTGAGCAGGGAGGCGAGGTCGCGCAGGTCGACGGCGCCGACGGTCAGGACGATCGGCCGCCCGTCCGCGTCGGCGTCGTAGTCCACCCGGAACCGCGCATCGCCGTGGGCGAGCCTCAAAGTCCGGGCGTAGGACCGCGAGGATCCTTCCTCGATTCCCGGAACGGCGCGGACTGCGAGGAAATCGAAGACCCCCGGATCGAACGGCTCGCGGTACGGCAAAGTCAGCGTCAGCGCCGTGGTGGCGGCCGGTGCCCGGCGGTGCCGCGCCGTGGCGCGAAGTGCCGAGGGTGTCATGGCAAAGACCTCACCGATGGTCTCGTTGAACTGACGCACGCTGCTGAAACCGGCGGCAAATGCGACGTCGGCCATCGGCATATCCGTCGATACCAGGAGGGTGCGGGCCGTCTGGGCGCGGCTGGCCCGCGCGAGCGAGAGCGGTCCGGCGCCCAGTTCGTGGGTGAGGATCCGGTTGAGCTGCCGCGAGGAATAGCCGAGCCGCGAGGCCAGTCCTTCTACGCCGTCACGGTTGATCACCCCGTCGCCGATCAGGCGCATGGCCCGTCCGGCGATGTCCGACCGGAGGTTCCAGGCCGGTGTGCCCGGTACAGCCTCCGGCAGGCAGCGCTTGCAGGCACGGTAGCCGGCGTCGTGGGCTGCGGCGGAGGTTTCATAGAACGTGACGTTGCCCGCTTTGGGCGTCCGCGCGGGGCACGACGGCCGGCAGTAAATGCCCGTTGTCCGGACAGCAGTGTAGAACTGCCCGTCGAAACGGGTGTCCCGGGCATCAATCGCCCGGTAGCGCTGCCAAAAGTCCATGGCTCCATCCTGTCAGCTCCCCGGACAGCCTGCTAGCGGAAATCGGACACGGCCGTGCAACCTGCGGCGGCGGACTTGTAGAGTCTGACCATGAGCTCGCTGCCCCTTCCTGCCCGCCCGCAGGAGCCCGGCGCGGGCAGCCTGCGGGAGGCGCTGGCCGCGGACGCCCGGTTGGTGGCGCCCTTACTGCTCGGCGCCGTGCTGACGCACGACGGGCGTGACGGTGCCGTTTCCGTGCGGCTCACCGAGGTGGAGGCCTACCTCGGGCCGCACGATTCGCCGGACCCGGATCCGGGTTCACATACGTTCCGGGGTGCCACGGCACGGAACGCGCCGATGTTCGGACCCGCGGGACACCTCTACGTCTACTTCACCTACGGAATGCACCACTGCGCCAACATCGTGTGCGGGCCCGAAGGCACTGCATCGGCCGTGCTCCTGCGCGCCGGCGAAATAACCGCGGGACAGGACCTGGCGCGGGCGCGGCGGCCGACGTCGAAAGCGGTGCACGACCTCGCGAGCGGACCGGCCAGACTGGCGACTGCCTTGGGACTGACGACGGCGGACAGCGGCCGCGACGCGCTTTCTGCGCCGTTCCGGCTGGTACTGCCGCCGGCCCCGCTGGAGGGCGGGGTGACCGGCATCAGCTCGGGACCCCGCGTGGGGGTGGCCGGCGGCGGCGGCACGGGGGAGTACCCGTGGCGGTTCTGGCTCACCGGGGACCCGACGGTCTCGCGCTACCGGGCAGCCAAAAACCGCCGGTCATAGCCGCCACCCAGTAGGGTGGACGGGTGAATCACAACGAGTCGGATCCGACCGCACCGGCATTGCCTGTTGAAGAGCTGATCAGCAGCCTCTGCGCCACCATCCCGGACTACCCCAAACCCGGCGTCAGCTTCAAGGACCTGACGCCCGTCTTTGCCGACGCGGCCGCACTGAAGGCGGTTGTCGACGCCCTCATCGAACCCTTCGAAGGCCAGTT
>JBFGBS010000450.1:0-2673 GCA_041567475.1 Arthrobacter sp. | reverse complement strand
GTCGTGTGTGCGCGGAACCGTCGAGGCGGCGCCGGGTGCCTGCGGACCAAGGCGGTCAGTCGCGGGAGATCTCGATCATGTCCTCGCGCGGAACCACCTTGATGCGTTCCCGCACGACGCCGGTGTCGTCGCCGGCGGCGGCCGACCACTCCGCGCCGAGGGCCAGTTCGTGGGCGTCGAGCTTGATCCAGCCTTCCCAAGTGGTGTACTCAATCCCGCGGGCTTCGAGCAGATCGATGATGGCCTGGGGGTCCGGGTTCTGTGCCGGCGGCAGGGTCAGGCGGTCTTCGAGCAGGAACCCGATGGTCTCCAGGGCGTCGCCCTTGGTGTGCCCGATCAACCCCACCGGCCCGCGCTTGATCCAGCCCGTGGCGTAAATGCCCGGAACAGGGTTCCCGGCGGCGTCGAGCACGCGGCCGCCCTCGTTGGGGACAATGCCCCGGCGGGCATCGTATTCGAGTTCATCCAGCGGCGAGCCGTGATAGCCGATGGCGCGGTAGACGGCCTGGACCGGGTAGTCGAGGAACTCCCCCGTGCCTTTGACGTTGCCGGTGCCGTCCAGCTGCATGCGCTCGAACTTGATCCCGGCAACCTTGCCGGGACCTGCGGTGTTCCCCTCGGAGTCGTGGATCTCAACGGGGCTGTGCAGGAAGTGCAGGTGCAGCCGGCGGGAGGACGGGACCTCCGCCTCGGAGTGGTCCTCCACCAGCCAGTTGGTGAGGGTGTTGACCATGGTCCGGGTCTGGTTGTTGCTGCGGATGGCCTCATCCGAGGCCTGGTCGAATTCAAAGTCCTCCGGGTAGAGGACGATATCCACGTCGTTGGCATGGCTGAGTTCCCGCAGTTCCAGCGGGGTGAACTTCACCTGGGCGGGGCCGCGGCGGCCGAAGACGTGCACGTCCGTCACGGGGGAATTCTTCAGCGCCCGGTAGACGTTGTCCGGGATTTCCGTGGTCAGCAGGTCATCAGCGTGCTTGACGAGCATCCGGGCGACATCGAGGGCCACATTGCCGTTGCCGATCACCGCGATTTCCTTGGCCTCCAGCGGCCAGTCGCGCGGGACGTCGGGGTGGCCGTCGTACCAGGAGACGAAGTCCGCGCCGCCAAAGGATCCGTCCAGCTCGATCCCGGGAATGTCGAGGTCCGCGTCCTTGATGGCGCCGGTGGAGAAGATCACGGCGTCGTAGAAGGCGCGGAAATCGTGCAGGGTCAGGTCCCGGCCGTAGGTGATGTTGCCGAGGAAGCGGATGTCCCCGCGGTCCAGGACCTTGTGCAGGGCATTGACGATTCCCTTGATCCGCGGGTGGTCCGGCGCCACGCCGTACCGGATCAGCCCATAGGGCGCCGGATAGGCCTCGAACAGATCGATGCTGACTTCAAAATCGCCGTCCTTGACCGCGTTGGACTTCGTCAGGATGTCCGCGGCGTACACGCCCGCCGGCCCGGCACCGACAATCGCGACGCGGAGGGGACGTTTGGACGTGGATTCGGCCGAGTTGGACACGGGAGCCCTTCTGAGTCGTGGCGGCTGTGCCGGTCAGGCAGCACAGAATTCCCCTATTCTAGATCTCCGACGGGCCGGAGGGTGCGCCGGGACGCCGTCCGCCGGGGACGGAAAGGACTGGCCCGCCGTGCGGCAGGAATAGCGCCCCGGGGTGTGGTGTTATTGTCCCTGTGCCGATCCCCGACGAATCCCTCTCCTCCAGCCCGGTGTCAGCCGGGCGCGCAGCCCCGCCGGCATCCTCCTCAGCCGCCGCACTCCCGGCGGCACTCAAGTCCGTCGATACGGAGACCAGGGCGGGGGCCCTCTTCGGGATTGCCGCCTACGGGCTCTGGGGCTTGATGCCCCTGTACTTCTTTTTGCTCCAGCCCGCCGGCGCCGTCGAAATCGTCGCCAACCGGGTGGTCTGGTCGTTGGTGTTCTGCCTCGGGCTGATCACCGTGACCCGTTCGTGGCAGGTCCTCGGCTCCGCGTTCCGGAACCGCACCCTCCTTGGTCCCCTCACCATCGCGGCCGCGCTGATCGCCGCGAACTGGCTGATCTACGTCTACGGCGTGACCACCGGGCAGGCGGTCGAAGCCTCCCTGGGCTACTTCATCAATCCCCTGGTCTCCGTGCTGCTGGGCGTGGTCGTGCTGAAGGAAAAACTCCGGCCGCTGCAGTGGGCCGCCGTCGGCATCGGCTTGGTGGCCGTCGGCGCGCTGACGGTCTCCTACGGGAGAATGCCCTGGATTGCGCTCACGCTGGCCTTCAGCTTCGGCCTGTACGGCTTCATGAAAAAACGCGTCGGACCGCGGGTCGACGCCGTCACGAGCCTCACCGTCGAGACGATCGTACTGGCGCCGCTCGCCGCGGCCGCGATGATCGTCCTGGCGCTCAACGGAACCGCCACCCTGACAAGCCAGGGGGCGGGTCACTTCTGGCTGCTGGCGGCGTCGGGTCTGATTACCGCGGTCCCGCTGCTGTTCTTCGGTGCCGCCGCCCGCCGTTTGCCGATGACGACCATCGGCCTGCTGCAGTACCTGGCCCCGGTGTTGCAGTTCATCGTGGCGCTGACGTTCCTCCGGGAAGCCATGACGCCGGACCGCTGGATCGGTTTCGGAATCGTCTGGCTGGCCCTGGCGGTGCTCACGGTGGACATGCTCCGGATGGCGCGGAAGAACTCGGTGCTG
>JBFGBS010000449.1:0-2688 GCA_041567475.1 Arthrobacter sp. | reverse complement strand
TCTCGCCGCCCCGAAGCATTTCCCCGCCCGGGACCTGAAAATTGTCCTCACGCCGATGCACGGGGTCGGCGGCGAAACCGTGGTGTCCGTCCTCAATGCCGCCGGCTTCACCGACGTCACGCTGGTCAGCGAGCAGGCTGAGCCGGACCCGGACTTCCCCACCGTGAACTTCCCGAACCCCGAGGAGCCCGGCGCGCTGGACCTGGCGCTGAAACTGGCCGGCAACGTGGACGCGGACCTGGTCATCGCGAACGACCCCGACGCCGACCGGGCCGCCGTGGCGGCCAAGGACCCGGACACCGGCGCGTGGCGCATGCTCCGCGGCGACGAGGTCGGGGCCCTGCTCGGTGCCCACATCGTCGCGCGGCTGACCGCCGCCGGTGAGGATGCGTCGGGTGTTTTCGCGAACTCGATCGTGTCCTCCCGGCTGCTCGCGCGGATCGCGGCCGCGGCAGGCTACGCCCACGAGGAAACCCTGACCGGGTTCAAGTGGATCGCCCGCGTGCCCGGGCTGCGCTACGGCTACGAGGAAGCGTTGGGCTACTGTGTGGCGCCGGATCTGGTCCGGGACAAGGACGGGATCTCCGCCGCGGTACTCATTGCCGAGCTGGCGGCCGCCGCCAAAGCGGACGGAAAGACGGTCTTCGACACCCTGGACGAGCTCTACCTCGTGCACGGGCTGCACGCGAGCGACCAGCTCAGCATCCGGGTGGCGGACCTCGGGCTGCTGGACGCCATGATGAACCGGCTGCGGGTCAGCCCGCCGGAAGCGTTCGGCGGCTCCGCCGTCGATGTCGCAACCGATCTTGCCGAAGGCAGCGAGAGCCTCCCGCCCACCGAGGGCCTGCTCTACCTGACGAGGGATTCCAGCCGGGTCATCATCCGCCCCAGCGGGACGGAACCGAAGCTGAAGTGCTACCTGGAGGTCATCCGGAGCGTCGGCTCGGCCGCTGAACTTCCGGAGGCACGCCAGCAGGCCCGCGCGGCCCTTGACGGGGTCCTCGCGGACGTCCGCGAGGCGCTCGGACTCTGACGCTCCCGGCCCCTGCGCGGCAGCCGGACTAGAGTTCCACTTCGATCCGGCCGTCCACAATCCGGGTGGCATAGGTGGCGAGGCGGAGCTCGGAATTGCCCAGGCACTCGCCCGTGCGGAGATCGTAGACCTCCTTGTGGAGCGGTGAGGCGAGCGTCTGGCGTGCCCCGCGGGAGCCGACAATGCCGCGGGCCATCACGAAGGCCCCCGTCGCCGGGTCCTCCTGCGCCACGGCGAACACATCGCCGGCGACCGTGCGGATCAACGCCACCTGGCGGCCGGAGATCAACGCCGCCTCGCCCCATCCCGGCTCCAGGTCGTCCACGGCGCACACCTGGTGCCAGCCCGTCCCGAGTCCGGTGCCCTGTTCCTCAAGCGTCAGTACGGTGGTCATCCTGGCCCCTCTCAATCACTGCATCAACCGCTGCTGCGGCCACATACCCACGCTAGGCCGGGGGTGTAACAACGGCGTGCAGTGAATGTGTCCACTGTGTAAAAGAGAACTAACCCGGCACGAAATGTGCCCGTGATGCAGAAGTTAAGATCACGAAACAAAAGGGAAACTGAAGCGAAACTGCGCCTGCCTAGTCTGGATGGACCAAGCCGCAGAGCACCGTCTGCGGCCCACCCGAAAGGCCCACCGTGACCGGACAGACTTCCAGCCCCCAGAACCAGGGCGCAGAGCTCACCACGACTCCGCGCCGCATCGTCGTCGCCGGCGGCGGCCCCGCGGCCCACCGGTTCGCCGATGCGATGCACGCCCGCGGCCTCGACGGCTGGAACGTGACCGTCCTCACCGAAGAAGCCCACCTCCCCTACGACCGCGTCGCGTTGAGCAAAGCACTCACGGACAGCACCGTGGACCTGACCCTCGGCAACGCCTCGATGTGGGATCACGAAGCCCTGAGCCTGAAGACCGGCGAGCGCGTCACCAGCATCGACCACGCGGCCAAGACGGTCCGGACCGCGGCCGGAACCGTCTACCCCTATGACGAACTCGTCGTCGCGACGGGCTCGGATGCCGCCCGCCTGCCGATTCCCGGCGCCGAACTGACCCACGTGTACCGCACTTTGGAGGACGTCTGGGCCATCAACCAGGCGATTGCGGAGCTGACCGCCAAGCTCGGCCGGAAGGTCAACGCCGTCACCATCGGCGGCGGCCTCCTGGGCCTCGAGTCCGCGGCCGGCACCGAGCAGCTCGGCGCCACCCCGATCGTCATCAACGGCTCGCCGTGGCTCATGAACACCCAGCTGGACGAGGGCGCCGGCCAGGCCCTCGGCCGGCTGATCGAGGCCAAGGGCTTCACCGTCCACGGCGGGGTGTTCCCCTCCGAGGTCCTCTCCGATGACGACGGCCAGGTCACGGGCGTCCTGATGGCGGACGGCCGCATCATCGACGCCGACCTCGTGATCGTCGCCATCGGCGTCCGGCCCCGGGACGAACTGTTCCGCGCGGCCGAAGGAGCCGAGCAGGTCTTTGAGCTCGGCCCGCGCGGCGGCGTTGTCATCTCCGACGGCTGCGCAACCGAGATCCCCGGCATCTGGGCGATCGGCGAGGTCGCGAACTTCGGCGGCATGTGCCTGGGCCTCGTCGCCCCCGCCAACACCATGGCCGAAATCGTCGCGGACCGGCTGCACGGCGGCGAGGCCACGTT
>JBFGBS010000448.1:0-2695 GCA_041567475.1 Arthrobacter sp. | reverse complement strand
TCACCGACCTTGAAGTTGTCGTAGGCCACGTAGTAGTCCACGTTCTCGGTGTTCAGCAGCAGACGGTCGTACGCGATGATGGTCGCGCCGGCGTCCTTGGCCTGCCGCAGCTGGGTGCCGAGCTGGGCGCCGTCGATCGCGCCGACGATGATGACCTTGGCACCCTTGGTGACCATGGCGCTGATCTGGTTCTGCTGCTCGGAGACGCCGCCGTTGGCGAACTGCACGTCGGCCTTGAAGCCGGCTTCGCTGAGGCCGTCGTTGAACAGCTTCTCCGCCAGGACCCAGTTTTCGCTGGTCTTCTGCGGAAGGGCGACGCCGATCGAGGAGTCCTGGGGGAACCCGGCCGCGCCGGTTCCGTCGCCGGTCGTGGTGGGCTCCGAGCGACCGCAGGCCGTCAGCGCCAGTGCTGCAATAGCGGCGATGGCCGCTGCCTTTCCTGCTTTACCAATCATTTGCATTACTTGGTTCTCTTTCTATAGGTGGTGTGGGGAAAGAATGGGGGAGCCGATCAGGCTTCGCGGTGGATGACCTCTTTGGTGCTGGTCGTCTCGTCGGGCTTGAGCTCGTTGTTGCGGCCGAAGTTCTTCATCATCAGGCCGATGATGGACTTCTTGCCCTGGGACTTGTTGTAGACGTCGAACGCGACCGCGATCAGCAGGACGAGGCCCTTGATGATCTGGGTCAGGTCGGCGCCGATGCCCAGCAGCTGCAGGCCGTTGTTCAGGACGGCCATCACGAGGCCGCCGACGATCGATCCGATCACGGTGCCGACGCCGCCGGTCACTGCCGCGCCGCCGATGAACACGGCCGCGATGGCATCCAGTTCCCAGCCGACGCCGTCGAAGGGACCGGACGCAGTGGAGCGGCCGACGAAGATCATGCCGGCGAGGCCGGCCAGGATCGACATGTTCATCATGACCAGGAAGTTGATCTTCTTGGACTGCACACCGGAGAGTTCGGCCGCGTGGCGGTTGCCACCGACGGCGTAGACGTGACGTCCGACGATTGTCTTGGAGGAGATGAATCCGTAAATCAGGACAAGGAGCGCCAGGATGAGCCCCGGGATGGGGAACGAGGTGCCGGGCCGGCCGGTGGCGAAGAGGTACGTGGCGAACAAGATGGCACCGCAGATCAGGACCAGCTTCGTGATGACGATCCAGGCGTCGGGGACGTGGGCGCCGATCGATTTGGCATGGGTGCGGGCACGCAGCGTGGTGAAGACCACGAAGGCCACACCCGCGAGGCCGAGAAGCAGTGTCAAGTTGTTGAATCCGGTGTCCGGCCCGACTTCAGGGAGGTAGCCGGAACCTAGGTACTGGAAATCGCGCGGAACGGGGATGGTGTTCGACTTGCCGATGAACTGGTTGAGGCCACGGAACAGCAGCATGCCGGCCAAGGTGACGATGAACGCCGGGATGCCGACATAGGCCGTCCAGAAGCCTTGCCACGCTCCGATCAGCGCTCCGAGGCCCAGGCCCAGCAGCACACCCGCATACCAGGGGATTCCCCAGTCCCGCATGGCAATGGCCACGGCCACGCCCACGACCGCGGCAACCGAGCCAACGGACAGGTCGATGTGGCCGGCGATGATCACGAGGACCATACCGATGGCCAGGATCAGGATGTAGGAGTTGCCGTTGAAAAGGTTGATGACGTTGCCGGAGGTGAGTGTGTTGCCGCCGGTGGCCACCTGGAAGAAGATGATCAGCGCCACGAGGGCGAAGATCATGCCGAATTGGCGGGTGTTGCCGCCAAAGAGCTTCTTTAACGCGTTCATTGTGTCAGTCCTTGTGTCTGGAAGGGTCTGGAATATTCCAGAAAGTCAGGCGGCCTTGCGGGCGGACGTCATCAGTTTCATCAGGCTCTCCTGGCTGGCTTCGTCCTTGTTGAGGACGCCGGTGATGGCGCCCTCGAAGATGGTGTAGATGCGGTCCGAGAGTCCCAGCAGTTCCGGCAGTTCGGAAGAAATGACAATGACGCCCTTCCCCTGGTTGGCGAGCTGCTGGATGATCCCGTAAATCTCATATTTCGCGCCGACGTCGATCCCGCGGGTGGGTTCGTCCAGGATCAGCAGGTCAGGATCGGTGAACATCCATTTGGCGAGCACCACCTTCTGCTGGTTGCCGCCGGAGAGTTTGGCGACGCCCTCTTCGACGGATGGCGTTTTGGTGCGCAGCGACTTCCGGTATTCCTCGGCAACCGCGACTTCCTGGTTGTCATCCACGACTGAGCGCTTGCTGATCTTTTCCAGGTTGGCGGAGACCGTGGTCGTCTTGATGTCATCGAGCAGGTTCAGCCCCAGCGACTTCCGGTCCTCGGTGACGTAGCCCAGGCCGGCGTCGATGGCCTGCCGGACGTTCTTGAGCGTGATTTCCTTGCCCTCTTTGTAGATGTGCCCGGAAATGAAGCGGCCATAGGAGCGGCCGAAGATTGACCGGGCCAGTTCGGTGCGTCCGGCACCCATGAGGCCTGCGAAGCCAACGATCTCGCCGCGGCGGACGTGGAAGTTGGAACCCTTGCAGACGAGGCGGTCCTCGATCTGCGGATGGCCCACGGTCCAGTCCTTGACTTCGAAGAGGATTTCGCCGATTTTCGGTTCGTGTTCCGGGAAGCGGGACTCCAGGGTGCGGCCGACCATGCCTTTGATGATCCGGTCCTCGTCGACGCCGTCGGCTTTGACGTCGAGGGTTTC
>JBFGBS010000447.1:0-2702 GCA_041567475.1 Arthrobacter sp. | reverse complement strand
CTGCTCCTCAAACGCGGCAAATCCATCGGCTACTACGACAAAAAAGACATCACCATCGACGAACTCACCGCCCAAATGGCCGGCGGCGCCGAACTCGCCGAACTCGCCCACGAACTCGAACAAATGGGCGGCCACACCGACATCGTCAAAGAAGTCGAGGGCGAGGTCGCCGAAGTCTCGAAAGCCACCGGCAAACACGCCTAAACGAGACGAACACCGACACCACCAGATGGAGCGGGGCCGCACCGGTCCCGCTCCGCCGCTCGACTCCGGGCCCCTTCTTCCTGCCTGCTTCCCGAACAAAATTCAAGGACGAACTTTGGCATACCTCGCGCAGCACCCGGCAACAGTGACCACCCCCGTGCGCATCGGACTTATCGGTGCCGGCTGGATGGGCGCATTCCACGCCGAAAGCATTGCCCGGCGAGTCCCCGGCGCCGTCCTGGCCGCCGTCGCCGACCCGAACCTTGAGACCGCGACCGCGCTGGCGTCAAAACTCGGTGCCGTGAAGGTGACCGCCGAGATCGGCGATGTCCTGGCCGACCCGGAGATCGACGCCGTTATTATCGCCAGCCCGGCCCGGTTCCACGCCTCGCTGATCGCCCAGGCGGCCGCCGCCGGAAAGCACGTCTTCTGCGAGAAACCGGCCGGGCTCGGACTCGACGAGCTCGACGCGGCCGTGGCCGCAGTGCAGGCCGCCGGCGTGCACTTCCAGGTCGGCTTCAACCGGCGGTATGCCGCGGACTTTCTGGCGGCCAAGAAGGACATCGTCGCAGGCGTCGTCGGGACACCGCAGCTCCTGCGCTCCCTGACCCGCGATCCGGGCACCGGCAGCATCCCCGACGCCGGACGGGTTCCGGCCTGGACCATCTTCATGGAGACCCTGATCCATGACTTCGACACCCTGAACTGGTTCAACGAAGGCGCCGAGCCGATCGAGGTCTATGCCGTGGCCGATGCGCTGGTGGCGCCGGATATGCGGGACCAGGGCTTCCTGGACACGTCCGTTGTGACCATCCGGTACAGCAACGGTGCCATCGCCGTGGCCGAAGCCAACTTCAGTGCCCTCTACGGCTACGACATCCGTGGCGAGGTCTTCGGCTCCAGAGGGATGGTGCAGGCCGGACGGGCCACTGAAACGGCCGCCCGCCGCTACACCGCCGAGGGACTGTCCGCTGACACCCCGCGGCTCAACGTTGAACTGTTCCGGGAGGCGTACACCGACGAGCTCGCCGACTTCGCCGACGCCGTTGCGGCGCGGCGTGACGGCACGCCGCCGTCGGACGCCGCTTTTACCCTAACGCCGGGCGCGGCCGATGCCCGCCGCGCACTGGCCATGGCCCTGGCCTGCATCGAGTCCGTCAAGCAGGGCGCCCCGGTCCCGGTGCAGACAGCTGCAGCCAAGGCTGCCGAGGCTGGCCTCTGATGCGGCTGGCCGTCTGCGCGGAGATGGTCTACACGGACCTGCCGTTTGTGGAACGGGTCCGTCGCATTCACGATGCCGGCTTCGACGTCGAGATCTGGGACTCACGGACCAAGGACATCGGTGCGCTCAAAGCCACCGGGGCCGTGTTTTCATCCATGACGGGGTATACCGCCGGCAGCGTCGTGGACGCTGACACCGCCGATGACGTGGTGCGCACGGCCGAATCGCTGATCCCCACCGCCCTGGAACTCGGCATCAGCCGGATGGTGGTGCATTCCGCGGAACTCATCGACGGGCACGCCGCCCGCCCGGTTTACCGCGCCACCGGCACAATGTGGAGTACCGGGGCCCGGACCCTGGAACGGCTGGGCAAACTCGGCGCCACCTACGGGGTCACGTTCTGCCTCGAGAACCTCAACACCATCCTGGACCACCCCGGCATCCCGCTCGCCCGGGCCAAGGACACCATGGCCCTCGTGGCGGCTGCCGGTCATCCGAACGTAAAGATGATGCTGGATCTGTACCACGCCCAGCTGGGGGAGGGGAACCTGATCGAACTGGTGCGGACCGCGTTGCCGCACCTCGGCGAGATCCAGGTCGCGGACGTCCCCGGACGCTGCGAACCCGGCACGGGCGAGATCAACTATGCCGCCGTCGCCAAGGCTCTCCGCGACGTCGGCTACGACGGCACTGTCGGCATGGAAGCGTGGGCCGCCGGCGACAGCCATGCGGCACTGGACGCCTTCCGGGCCGCATTCACCGCCTAGAACCAACTCCCAGGCGAACTAGCGCTGCTCCGGCTTCCGGCAGACCTCCACGAACGCCCGGAACGGCGCTACCCGCTCCTCGGCAGAGAGCTCCTGGGCTTCCGGATGCCACTGCACCGAGGCCACCCAGCGCTCCGGGTCCTCCAGCGCTTCAACAGTGCCGTCTTCGGCCACGGCCGTCACCACGAGGCCGCCACCGACCCGGGCCACCGCCTGGTGGTGGCCGGACGCGATCTTCACGGTGACCCGCTCGCCGTCCCCGTACAGTCCGGCCACCTTGGTGCCGGGTTGCACGTCGACTTCATGCCACGCCCACGGCCCGCAACCGGGCAGTGGCTCGGGTTCGCGGTGCGCCACCGCTCCCGGCGCCATGTCCTGAATCAGGGTGCCGCCATAGAGCACGTTCAGCAGCTGGTGCCCGCGGCAGATACCGAGCACCGGCAATCCGGCGTCGATCGACTGCCGCGCGACGGCCACGTCCAGGTCATCCTGGGCGGGGCTCACGTCGT
>JBFGBS010000446.1:0-2710 GCA_041567475.1 Arthrobacter sp. | reverse complement strand
TGCGGCAGGGTCTCCCAACTGGGGAACTCCGCCACGGCGTCGGCGGGCAGGTACGCGCGCAGGGCCGCAGCGAGGTCTTCGGCCTCGCGGCCGGTGGCCGTCACGGCCAGGACGACGGGTGCCCCGACGGTCCCGGCGGTCCCCGCGCCGACTGCTCCGGCCGCTTCGGCCGCTTCGGCCGTGTCGGTCACGGATTCGGCAAGGCCGTCCGCGAGCTCCGCCAGCAGGGCGGCCCGCAGGCCCGCCGGAGCGCTGATCCGGTAATCCTCGCTCCGGGCGCCGAACCCGCGCGAGGCTTCGGCCCGGACGCGGGCATAGTTCCGGTCATCGGCAAGGGTGCGGCGCAGGCCGGTGAGAGAGGGGCCGTTGAGGCTCATGACTGAAGCTCCTGATGGGATCACGGACGTGCAGGCAACACGAATACCCGGAATTCGCTGGAATCCCGGGCCTTCCAAGCCTACCGCCAAGGCGGCGGAGCCCTGCCCGGGATCACGCCGGGGACGGAGAATTTCCGGCAGCAGGGGCCTATGCTGGCAGGAACGGCGCGGCGGTCCCGCCCCGCGCCGCAGCCGGACAGCGGAAGCGACCCGTCCGCTTGGCCGGTCGTTCCGAACCGGGTTAAGAGATGGCCTGCACGAATCGCGCTACGACCAAGGAGCCCACGATGACCTCCATGCCCAAGGAAACCCCGCAGACCGGCCCCGGTACGCCGGCCGGCTCCCGGAAGGTGCTGGTCACGGGTGCCACGGGCTATATCGGCGGGCGGCTGGTCCCCCGGCTGCTGGAGGCCGGGCATACCGTGAAAATCATCGTCCGCACCCCCGCCAAGATCGCGGGCGTGCCCTGGCTTGATCAGGTTGAGGTCGTTCAGGGCTCCCTCGACGACGGCAAGATCCTGCGGGAGGCGCTCGACGGCGTGGACGTGCTCTATTACCTGGTCCATTCCATGGCGGGCGGCGCCGGGTTTGAGCAGAAGGAAAAAGCGATGGCCGAAACCGCCGCCCGGGCCGCCGCCGAGGCCGGAGTCGGCCGGATCGTCTACCTTGGCGGGCTGCATCCGTCCGGCATCGAGCTCTCCACGCATATGCGGTCCCGCGAGACCGTGGGTAAGGTCTTCCTCGACAGCACGGTCGACGCCGTCGTCTTCCAGGCCGGAGTAGTCATCGGCTCCGGGTCGGCGTCCTTCGAAATGATCCGGCACCTCTCCGACACCCTCCCGGTCATGCCGGCACCAAGCTGGGTGCGGAACAGGATCGAAGCGATTGCCGTCCGTGACGTGCTCTACTACCTCGTGGCCGCGGCGACTGTGCCCGGCCCGGTCAACCGTACCTTCGACATCGGCTCCCGGCAGGTGCTGACCTATGCGGACATGATGAACGAGTACGCCGCGGAGGCCGGCCTGCCCAAGCGGTTCGTGCTCGCCCTTCCGGTCCCGGCGCCCAAGCTCGCCGGGATGTGGGTGGCGCTGACCACCCCGATCCCGCTCTCCATGTCCCTTCCCCTGGTGGAATCCCTGCAGCACGATGCGATCTCCCGCGAGCACGACATCGATGAGGTGATCCCCCAGCCGGAGGGCGGACTGACCGGCTTCCGGAGCGCCGTCTCGCTGGCCTTGGGCCGGGAACGCGACGGGCAGGTCGAAACGGCCTGGTCCAACGCCGGCGCCGACGCCGACCCGTTGCCGAGCGACCCGGACTGGGCCGGGCACCGGGTCTACGTCGATGAACGCACCCACGCCAGCAAGGTGGCTCCACAGTACGTCTGGACCATCATCGAGGGCATCGGCGGCAAGAGCGGCTGGTATTCGATGCCGTTGGCATGGAGCGTCCGGGGCTGGATCGACAGCATCACGGGCGGTGCCGGGCTCACCCGCGGCCGACGCCACCCGCACCGGCTGGCCGAAGGCGAAGCGGTGGACTGGTGGCGGGCCGAGCGGGTGGAGCGGGGCAGCATGCTCCGGCTCCGGGCCGAAATGAAGATCCCCGGGCGGGCCTGGCTGGAACTGTGCGTCGAGCCCGACGGTGAGGGCAGCCTCTACCGCCAACGGGCGATCTTCTTCCCGAAGGGCCTCAGTGGGCGGCTGTACTGGCTTGCCGTGCTGCCGTTCCACAGCCTGATCTTCCCGGCAATGGCGCACAATATTGCCGCCGCCGCCATGAAGCTGCAGCAGGCCGAGTCGGAGGAACCCCGGCCCAGCACGTAGGATGTTTGGTGCCCGATTCGTCAAGTTTCATCACCACGGAGGACCCCCATGGCCCTGAGTGCATCCACCACCGTCCAGCACAGCGTTGACCGCGTCGCCGCTGTTTTCGTCAATGAAGACTTCCTCCGTCACACGAGCGAACTCGTCGGCGGGACGCTGGAATCGTTTGTCATCGACGGGGACCCGGCCGGAGCGTTCAACACCACCACCGTGCGGACCGTTCCTACCACCCGGATGCCGGACATCGCGCGGAAGTTCGTCGGCGAGAGCGTGAATGTGACCCAGATTGAATCCTGGGAAGCCCCCGCCGCCGACGGCTCCCGGCAAAGCAACATCTCCCTGAAGATCGCCGGCGCTCCGCTCGACGTCAAGGCTGTCCAGCGCCTTGTCTCCGAGGCCGGCAGCACCCGGATCGAACTCGAAGGCAACGTCACCTCCTCCGTGCCGTTCCTCGGCGGCAAGATCGCCGACGCGGCCGAGCCGATGGTAGGCAAGGCCCTGAACATC
>JBFGBS010000445.1:0-2713 GCA_041567475.1 Arthrobacter sp. | reverse complement strand
CCGGCCCTACAGCAGGCTGCGCAGCACGTGGGCGGCGCCGTCCTCGAAGACGGACTTGGTGATCTCGTCGGCGGCGGCGATGACTTCCACGGGCGCCTGCCCCATCGCCACGCCCCGGCCTGCCCAGGTGAGCATCTCGATGTCATTGCGGCCGTCACCGAGAGCGACGGTGCGGTGCGCGCCGATGTCCAGCCGGCCGCGGAGACGCTCAAGCGCGCTGGCCTTGGTCACCCCGTCAGCCGCGATATCCAGCCAGGCCGTCCAGCCGACGGAATAGGTCACGCCGGCGAGGCCGATGTGGCGGATCGCGGCGTCGAACTCTTCCGGGGTGTTCTCGGCGCTGAAGACGACCACGCGGACGGCGGTTGCTTCCAGCATGGTCTGGAAGTCCACGCCGATGGCCTCGACGCCGAAGCTGGCGTCCTGGAAGCGCTCGGTGGAGAGGAAGTTGCCGTCCTCGTCCTCCAGGGCGTATTTGGCCGTCGGCAGCTGCTTGCGCAGGGCCCGGAGCGCGGGGCCGGGGTCAAAGGTGGCCTTGTGGATAATCTCGTAGCCGTCGGCCAGCCCGGAATCGAGGCGCAGGGTGACTCCGCCGTTGCAGCAGACGGCATAGCCGTTCTCGATGCCGATGTGTTCGATGATCGGCAGCGTGGCGTTGAGCGAGCGGCCCGTGGCGATCATCACGTGGTGGCCCGCCGCAACGACCGCCCGGGCGGCTTCGCGGACAGGATCCGACATGTGGCCGTCATGGTTGACGAGGGTGCCGTCAACATCCAGGGCGATCATCAGTTTGTCCTGGGCGCTGGGCCGGTCATCGTTGCCGGCTACTGAGGTTTCAGTCGAAATAGTCATTCCCCCAGTAGAGCAGAGACCCCCGGCAGGCAGCTAGGACCCGCGCCACAGCAGGGATTAAATCGGGATGAAGATCCTGTGACGCGCAAATTACCCCTCGGCCTCCGTGTCCCGGCGCCGAGGGGTAACTTGCGTGGCGCAGACTGCCCTGCGCGTCGTGGTCGTTCCGCTCAGAGCACCGGCAGGACCGTCATGCCGCCGAGGTACGGCTGCAGGGCGGCGGGGACGTTGACTGACCCGTCCGGGTTCTGGTGGTGCTCCAGGATGGCCACGATCCAGCGGGTGGTGGCGAGCGTGCCGTTCAGCGTGGCCACGGCCCGGGTTCCCTTCGGGGCTCCGGCCTCGTTGAAGACACGTTCGCGGATGTTCAGGCGGCGGGCCTGGAACGTGGTGCAGTTCGACGTCGAGGTCAGTTCCCGGTACGCGCCCTGGGTGGGGACCCAGGCCTCGCAGTCGAACTTACGCGCCGCGGAGTTACCCAGATCGCCGGCGGCGGTGTCGATCACGCGGTAGGGCAGCTCGCACTTGGCCAGCATCTCTTCTTCCCATGCCAGCAGGCGGGCGTGTTCGGCGGCAGCTTCTTCGACCGTGGTGTAGATGAACATCTCCACCTTGTTGAACTGGTGCACACGGATGATGCCGCGGGTGTCCTTCCCGTGCGACCCGGCCTCGCGCCGGTAGCACGAGCTCTGCCCGGCGAAGCGGATCGGGCCGGCGGAAAGGTCCAGGATCTCGTCGGCGTGGTAGCCCGCGAGGGGCACCTCGGATGTTCCCACCAGGTACAGGTCGTCTTCGGCCAGGCGGTAGATTTCGGCGTCGTGCTTGACGTCGAAGCCGGTGCCCTGCATGGTTTCCGGGCGGACCAGCGTGGGGGTGATCATGGGAATGAACCCGGCATCGATCGCCTGCGCCATCGCCATTTGCAGCAGCGCCATTTCCAGCCGCGCACCGACGCCCCGCAGGACGTAGAAGCGCGAGCCCGAGACCTTGGCGCCGCGCTCCATGTCGATGGCGCCGATCAGCTCACCGATTTCCAGATGGTCCTTCGGCTCAAAATCGGGGAACTCCCGCGGAGTACCGACGGTCTTGACCACGATGTAGTCATCCTCGCCGCCGGCCGGGACACCGTCCTCGATGAGATTGGGGATGGACCTAAGCAGCTCCTCCTGGGCGGCCTGGGCGGTGTCGGCCTCCGCAGAGGCTGCCTTGACCGACGCCGCGAGGACCTTGACCTCGGCCAGCAGGGCCTGTTTTTCCTCACCCTTGGCCTGCGCGACCTTCTTGCCGAAGGCGTTCTGTTCAGCCCGCAGGTTCTCGAAGCGGATCAGCGCCGCACGCCGGGCGGCGTCGGCCTCGATAACCGCGTCCACCACGGACTCGTCGGCGCCGCGGGCGCGCTGGCTGGCACGGAACTTGTCCGGATTTTCGCTGAGGTCTTTTACGTCGATCACGAGACTAGAGTATCCAATCCGGCCGGTGTTCCCCGGCACCTCCGGCAGGAGGCAGCGGCGGGATACTGTTGGAGCACAATGAGCGACTGGCTGCTGTATCTCCTCATCGCTGGACTTTCGGTATTCGCCGTCACCAGCTGGTGGGGTGTGCGCCGGCTGAAAGCCAAGCACAACCGCAGGGCAGTCTGGGACGAAACCCACCCCCCGGAGCCCGGCAATCAGCGCGTGGCGGTGGTCATGAACCCGATCAAGGCCAGATCGGCGGAGGCCCGGGGACTCATCGAGGCCGCGTGCGCCAAGGCCGGCTGGGACGCGCCGTTGTTCTTCGAAACGACCGCCGCCGATCCCGGCTTTTCGCAGGCGCGGGCAGCCTTGGACGCGGGGGCCGACGTCGTCCTCGCGGGCGGCGG
>JBFGBS010000444.1:0-2716 GCA_041567475.1 Arthrobacter sp. | reverse complement strand
ATAAAGAGGTTCATACCGGGACTCCTAGGGGGCGCGAACTGGACTTTCCCAGCCTAGCGTTTCCGCGGGGCCCGTCCACACCGGCCCTCCGGCGCCTGCCGCGCCGCGGAAGCCGGGCCGAGCGCGGAGTCCGGACGCCGAATGTTACCGCGGCCCGGGCGCGGACGGCGCTCCAGGTGTAAACTGAGCCACGCCCACAAGGGTGAGTTTCAATACGACAGGGGAGCGCCGCCAGCAGGTACCACTGGAGAAATCCAGGGGCATCCAAGGCGGGCGCTGAGAGTGCGGACAGCCGCAGACCCTCGAACCTGATCCGGTTAGTACCGGCGCAAGGGAGTCGAGTTCTCAGGGTGCCCGGAGCGGCGGCGGAAGCCGGCGGCCCGGAGCGCCCTCCCCTCCTGTTCCTCAGGAGGACGGCATGACATCTGTAGTAACCAAAAAGACCAGCTATAACTGGCGCGTTGTCGACATCGTTGTGGCCGCGTTGATCGCGGTGGCCGGCGGGGTCATCTTCTGGGCCTGGTCCCAGGGCGCGAACGTGGTTTCCGCGCCCATTAATGCTCTCTATCCGCCGCTCACCGGCCTTTACGCCGGCGGCTGGATGATCCCGGCCGTGCTGGGCATGCTCATTATCCGCAAACCCGGCGCGGCCTTGTTCTGCGAAGCCGTGGCCGCCACCGGAGAGCTGTTCATGGGCTCGCAGTATGGTGTCTCGGTGCTTACCTCGGGCCTGCTGCAGGGGCTCGGTGCGGAACTGGTGTTCGCCCTGGTCCTGTACAAGAGGTTCAGCGTGCCGGCCCTCTACCGGAAGTTCAACCTGCCGGTCGCCCTGCTGGCCGGCGCCGGCGCGGGTCTGTTCTGCGGACTGAATGACTCGTACATGCCGTGGGGCTGGAACATCGCCTACGCCGCACCGGACAAGCTCGTCTACATCATCTGCACCACCATCTCGGGGGCCCTGATCGCCGGCGGGCTGTCCTGGCTCGCGACCCGCGGCCTGGCCAGGACCGGCGTCCTGAGCTCCTTCGCCTCGCGCAAGGCCGCCACGGAGCCCGTGTTCTCCTGAACGCAGGCGACCGCTCATGACAACTGACCAGCAGGTACGCCCCGCGGCGGTCACGGCGCGGGGCTGGGGCTGGCGGCACGCGGGCCGGACCCGGCCCGCCGTGAATGCGCTGGACCTTGAGATCAGATCTGGCGAACGCGTACTGCTGCTGGGCCCGTCCGGCGCGGGCAAATCCACCCTGCTCCATGCCCTGGCGGGAGTGCTCGGCGACAGTTCCGCCGGCGAACCCGACGAGCCCGGCGACACCGGGGATTCCGACGAAACGGGCAGCCTCCTGATCGACGGGGCCCCGCCCCGGGCCCGGCGCGGCCGTGCCGGGCTGGTGCAGCAGGACCCGGAGACCCAAGTGGTGCTGTCCCGGGTCGGCGACGACGTCGCCTTCGGCGCGGAAAACCTGTCGGTGCCGCCCGCGGACATCTGGGCGCGGGTGCACGAGGCGCTGGACGACGTCGGGCTCGGCGCGCTGCCCCTGGACCATCCCACCTCGGCGCTCTCCGGCGGACAGAAGCAGCGGCTGGCGCTGGCCGGCATCCTGGCCATGCGCCCGGGGCTGCTGTTGCTGGACGAGCCCACCGCCAACCTGGACCCGGCCGGGGTGCTGGAGGTCCGCGACGCGGTGGGCCGCTGCGTGGAGAAGACCGGGGCCACCCTGGTGGTCGTGGAGCACCGCGTTGCGGTCTGGAAGGACCTCGTGGACCGGATCGTGGTGCTGCAGCCGGGCTCCGGCAATGACCCGGCGGTCCTGCTCGACGGGCCGCCGGACACGGTCCTCGAGGAGGCACGGGACATGCTCATTGCTGCGGGGGTCTGGGTGCCGGGCCATGTGCCCGCCACCCGGGCCCGCGCCGCGGTCCGGCGCGATGATGCGGACCTCGGTGCCGGGCGCGGAATCTCGCGGCCCGCCGCCGGCGGGGTGCTGCTCGCCGCGGACCACGTGGCGGTTTCGCGCGAACGGCCGCGCCGTGCCGGGCTTCGGGACGGCTTCCGCCGGATCGAGCCGCGGCCGGTGCAGTCCGGGATCACCGCCCGGGTCCGCGCCGGCGAGGCCCTGACCATCACCGGCCCCAACGGTGCCGGCAAATCGACCTTCGCGCTGACCCTGGCCGGCCTGCTCCGCCCGGTCGCCGGAACGATCAGCGCCGGCGCGGCCCTGAGCGCCGGCGCCGGCAGCGACCCGTACCAATGGAAGGCCCAGCAACTGATCGCCCGGATCGGGACGGTGTTCCAGGAACCCGAGCACCAGTTCGTCACCGGCCGGGTGCTCGATGAGCTGATGTTCGGCCCCCGCCATCTCGGCTACGGAGAGCACCGGGTGGAGGAACTGCTGGAGCGGTTGCGGTTGACGGACCTCGTGGAAGCCAACCCGTATACGCTCTCCGGCGGGGAGAAACGCCGGCTGTCCGTGGCGACCGTCCTCGCAGCCCACCCGCAGGTGCTGGTCCTGGACGAGCCCACGTTCGGCCAGGACGCGAACACCTGGGCCGAACTCGCCTCCTTCCTCTCGGAGCTGCTCGACGCCGGAACCGCGATCGTCTCCGTGACCCATGACCAGGAATTCACGGCGGCCCTGGGCGGCACGGAGCTCAGCCTCGGGACACCGGGGCGGGCCGCGGCCGGCGTCCGCCACCACGGCGTGCCCGCCCATGAGCT
>JBFGBS010000443.1:0-2724 GCA_041567475.1 Arthrobacter sp. | reverse complement strand
GGTCCTGGTGGCGGCGATCCGTTTCCTGCCGCCCCGGCTGCTGGCCGGCCTGCGGCGGCGCGCGAAGTAACCCGGCCCGGCTGTCCGGAGCGTTGTCCGGCCCCGCCGTCCACAACCTGCGGTGCAGGCCTGCTCCCCGTGTGACGCGTGGACGCCGGGCACGGGGAGCAGGGCCACAGAGAGAGTGCTCAGACGCCGGCCGGAACCTTGTCGCGTTCGGGCTGCTCCGCGGCGGACTCCGCAACCAGCGGCAGCTGATCCAGGTCGAGCAGCGGGTTCTCATCCTGGGTAGCCACGAGTTCGCGGGCTTCGGCGCTGCTGTCCACGCTGGGCATGGAGCCCGGCAGCGGCCGCCGCGCCGATTCCTTCAGGAAGTAGATGGCCACGGCACCGATCGCCGAGGTGGCCATCAGGTAGTACGCGGGCATCATGTCGTTGCCGGTGGCCGCGATGAGGGCCGCGACGATGAACGGGGTGGTGCCGCCGAAGATGGCTACCGAGAAGTTGTAGGCGATGCCCATCGCACCGTACCGGCTTGAGGTGGGGAACTGCGCCGGCAGTGCGGAGGCCAGGTTGGCGACATAGAACGTCACCGGGAACGCGATCAGGCCCAGGCCCAGCAGGGTGGACCAGACTTCGCCGACGCCGATCAGCGAGAATGCCGGGACGGCCAGGATGACGGTGCTGAAGGCTCCGATCCAGAGCACCGGGCGGCGGCCGATCCGGTCCGAGAGCTTCCCGGTCAACGGAATGCACAGGCTCATGATCACCAGTACGGGGATGGTCAGCAAGGTGCCGTGGACCGGGTCGTAGCCCTTGGACTCCGTCAGGTACGTCGGCATGTAGGACGTCAGGGCGTAGCCGGCGGTGTTGGCTGCGGCCACCAGGACCATGGCGACGATGATGGACCGCCAGTAGGCCTTGACGATGCCGACCGGGCCCTTGGCCCCGCCGGTGCCGGCCCCGTCCGTGGAGCCGGCGTTCCGGGCCAGGGCCTCCTGGGCGTCCAGGGTCGCCTGGAACTGGGGGGATTCCTCGATTTTGCTCCGGAAATAGACGGCGATCAGGCCCAGCGGGCCGGCGACGAGGAACGGTATGCGCCAGCCCCATTCCTCCATGGCCCCCTGGCCCAGGGTGAGCTGCAGGACCGAGACGAAGGCGGCGCCGATCGCGAAGCCGAGGTAGCTGCCGAGGTCCAGGAAGCTTGCAAAGAAGCCGCGGCGGGCATCCGGGGAGTATTCGCTGACGAACGTGGTGGCGCCGGCGTACTCACCGCCGGTGGAAAAGCCCTGGACGATCTTGAGCAGCACGAGCAGGACCGCGGCCCAGATGCCGATCTGGGCGTAGCCGGGGAGCAGGCCGATCGCGAACGTGCTGGCGGCCATCAGCATCAGCGTCGCGGCCAGGACTTTCTGCCGCCCGATCTTGTCGCCAAACCAGCCGAAGATGACTCCGCCGAGCGGCCGGGCGATGAAGGTTGCCGCGAAGGTGCCCAGCAGGAACAGGGTCTGGACCGACTGGTCCGCTTCCGGCAGGAACACCGGACCCATGGTGGTGATGAGGTAGCCGAAGACGCCGACGTCGTACCATTCCATCGTATTTCCCACGATGGTCCCGCCGAGGGCTTTCTTCAGCATGGGCTTGTCGACGACGTTGACGTCGGATTCCTGTAAGCGACGGCGGCGAAGCAGCTTTGGCTTCTTGGCGCCAAGGGGTGCCTGGGCGGTTCCGCTGACGGTGCTAACGCCGTCCGGCGATTCGGTCTTGCTTTGGTCTATGGGCATTTGGGCGGCTCCTAGGGAGGTCATTTGCTTGCGACGTGCAGGTGCCCGGCGGCGGGCAAGCCTACAAGCTTACTGAGAATTCACGGAGATTCCGAGTTTGACGGCCACGGCTTCTTCGGCCTTTCCCAAGCGCCTGGCTACAGACATCCCGGCCCGACGGACCTAGGATTGTTGGACACTTCACTTCACCCAGGAGACCCTGCGCAGCGGAAAGGAAGAGCAATGGCCGAACATGACCCCGGACAGCCCATCGAACCGGAGGTGGCAAGCCATTTGGCCGAATCCATGGATGAGGCACCCGGCCCCGAGCCTATTCGCCACGCACCGCCGCCGGCACCGTCGGGGCAGTCCTGGCCGGACGGCAGCGGCAAACACCGGCATCCCAAGGACCGCGACACCGCAAGCGGGCAGCGCGGCCAGCAAGTGGCGGACGCCGCCGTGCACCGGACCAGCCGGCCGCAGCTGCCGCACCACGACTAGGAGTTAGGCTTCCCGGGTGACGTCGGCCGGCTTCTTGTCCAGCCGCCAGCCCCGCCACACCGGGTGCCGCAGCTTTCCGCTGCCGGTCCAGCCCGCGTAGCTGACTTCACCGACGAGCTTGGCGCTCACCCAATGGGCGTCGGAGGCATCGGCTTCCGGAACCTCCGCGAAGGGTGAGGTCTTCCGCGGGATGGCGTCCAGTTTCTCCCGCAGTTCCCGCAGTTCCCGGGCGCCGAACCCGGTCCCAACCCGCCCCACATACCGCAGTCCCGAGCCTTCGGGGATACCGAGGAGCAGCGAGCCGACGGTGTCCTCGCGTTCGCCCTTTCCCGTGCGCCAGCCGCCGATCACCACTTCCTGGGTCCGTTCGAATTTGAGTTTGAGCCAGGACCGGCTGCGCTGTCCGACGTAGCGGCCGTCGATCCGCTTCGCCATCACCCCTTCCAGCCCGAGTTCCCGG